>NZ_JBHXTL010000190.1:0-14270 GCF_042677365.1 Kitasatospora sp. NPDC127116 | reverse complement strand
GTGCCGTGCAGCGCCGCGTGGCACCCGGCACGGCACGACGAGGCACGGCCCCAGGGCGTCAGGAGCGAATCCTGACGCCCTTTCGCACGTCCACAGGTGTGCAGAACACGCCGGCTGGGCAGGGATGCCGTCGACGGACGTTCCGCCAGTCCACAGCCCGCGCCGAACAACTGACCGGTGATTCGAAAACCGAGGGCGCGCAAGGCCGTTGTCCACAGGACCGGCCCCTTCTCCACCGTCCACAGGGTGGGGAGTGCGGAGTTATCCAGAATTCGTCCACAGGCCCGTCACCGCTACGCTCTTCCGCGCAGGTCAAGTGCCTGTGGACTTGTGCACAACGGTTATCCACAGGCTGTGGACAGTTGACGGGCCGCCACTGGGCCGTCCGGGTTATCCACCGGTTGTCCCCAGGGGAAGGGCGGTTATCCCCAGGTTGTCCACAGCGGCGTCCACAGTTCGACAACCGTGGGCTACCGTTCATACCCTGGTGTGAAAGGCGTCACGAAAAGTTGACCGGCGCCCGTGGATAACCGGGCCCGGATCTGGGGACAGCCCTGGGGATAACCTGTGGATACCCAGCGTGGCCTGTGGGTAACGCTCGGCTGTCCACAGCGAGGCCTGCCCGTCCACAGCCGCCGTCCACAGCCGCTGTGGACAAAATTCGGGCTCTGACCTGGGGAAACGGGGTTATCCACGGTTTCCACAGGCCCTACTACTACCACTACACATTTAGACCCCGGACTTGCTTTCAAAGTGGGTGGGCCCCGAATCTGTGGACAACCGGTCTCCGACAACCGTTCGGGTTGCTTCCGCCCGTCTGCCCCGTCTGTCGGCGGAGTACGTCAGACTGTCCTTGCGACTGGAAGCGGAGTGACCGAGCTCGGCGGACAGCCGAACCGACGATCAAGATCAGACGAACCAGAGTGCGAGCGGGAGCGCTCGATCCAGGAGGCGGTTACCGGTGAAGTTCCGGGTGGAGCGTGACGTCCTCGCGGAGGCGGTGGCCTGGGCTGCCCGCAGCCTCCCGGCACGGCCGCCGGTGCCGGTGCTGGCCGGCCTGCTGCTGACCGCGCAGGAGGGCAGTCTGGCGCTGTCCGGCTTCGACTACGAGGTCTCGGCCCGGGTCGAGCTGGAGGCGGACGTCGAGGAGGCCGGCACCGTCCTGGTCTCCGGCCGGCTGCTGAACGACATCTCCCGCAACCTCCCCAACCGGCCGGTGGAGATCTCCACCGACGGCCAGCGCGTCAGCGTGGTCTGCGGCAGCTCCCGCTTCACCCTCCCCACCCTCCCGGTGGACGAGTACCCGGCGCTCCCCCAGATGCCGACCGCCACCGGCACCGTCTCCGGCGACGTCTTCGCCTCGGCCGTCAGCCAGGCCGCGGTCGCCGCCGGCCGGGACGACACCCTCCCGGTGCTCACCGGTGTCCGGGTCGAGATCGAGGGCGACCGGATCACCCTGGCCGCCACCGACCGCTACCGCTTCGCCGTCCGCGAGCTGCTGTGGAAGCCCGAGCAGTCGGACATCTCCGCCGTCGCGCTGGTCCCCGCCAAGACCCTCCAGGACATCGCCAAGTCCCTGGGCAGCGGCGACAACGTCTCCATCGCGCTCTCCTCGGGCGGCGCGGGCGAGGGCCTGATCGGTTTCGAGGGCGCCGGCCGCCGGACCACCACCCGGCTGCTGGAGGGCGAGTTCCCCAAGTTCCGCAGCCTGTTCCCGACCGAGTTCAACGCGATCGCCGCGATCCAGACCCAGCCCTTCCTGGAGGCGCTCAAGCGCGTCTCGCTGGTCGCCGAGCGCAACACCCCGGTCCGCCTCAACTTCGAGGAGGGCGTGCTGACCCTGGAGGCCGGTTCGGGCGACGACGCCCAGGCCACCGAGCGGATCGAGGCCTCCCTGGAGGGCGACGCCATCTCGATCGCCTTCAACCCGGGCTACCTGGAGGAGGGCCTCAAGGCCATCGACTCCCCCTTCGCCCAGCTCAGCTTCACCACCCCGACCAAGCCCGCGCTGCTCAGCGGCAAGGTCTCGGTGGACGCCGAGGAGGACAAGGCCTACCAGTACCTGATCATGCCGGTCCGCCTCTCCGGCTGATCCCGCCGCGTCCTACCGTCCACAGGCTGTGCACACCCGCTGTGCACAGCCTGTGGACGTCTCCCCCGCCCGGCCCGACCGCAGACGGCCGGGTCCGCTCCAGCGCGTAGGCTCAAGGAGTGCGGCAACGGCGCCGCCGGCAGGCACGTCACCACAGGTAAGGACTTGGTCATGGAGCTCGGCCTCATCGGTCTCGGCAAGATGGGCGGCAACATGCGCGAGCGGATCCGCCGCGCCGGCCACACCGTCATCGGGTACGACCGCAACCCGGACATCTCCGACGTCGACAGCCTCCAGGAGCTCGTCACCAAGCTCCAGGGCCCGCGCGTGGTCTGGGTCATGGTCCCGGCCGGCGCCGCCACCCAGGCCACCGTCGACGAGCTCGCCGAGCTGCTCTCCCCCGGTGACGTGGTGGTCGACGGCGGCAACTCCCGCTGGACCGACGACATCAAGCACGCCGAGGCGCTGGCCGCCAAGGGCATCGGCTTCGTGGACTGCGGCGTCTCCGGCGGCGTCTGGGGCCTGGAGAACGGCTACGCGCTGATGTACGGCGGCGACGCCGAGCACGTCGCCAAGGCCCAGCCGGTCTTCGACGCCCTCAAGCCCGAGGGCGAGTTCGGCTCGGTGCACGCGGGTGCCGTGGGCGCCGGCCACTTCGCCAAGATGGTCCACAACGGCATCGAGTACGCGATGATGCAGGCCTTCGCCGAGGGCTGGGAGCTGCTGGAGGCCGCCCCCGAGGTCACCGACGTGCGCGAGGTCTTCCGCAGCTGGCAGGAGGGCACCGTCATCCGCTCCTGGCTGCTGGACCTGTCCGTCCGCGCCCTGGACGAGGACGAGCACCTGGACAAGCTGCGCGGCTGGGCCGCCGACTCCGGCGAGGGCCGCTGGACCGTCGAGGCCGCGATCGACCACGCCGTGCCGCTGCCGGCCATCACCGCCTCGCTGTTCGCCCGCTTCGCCTCCCGTCAGGAGGACTCGCCGCAGATGAAGATGATCGCCGCGCTGCGCAACCAGTTCGGCGGCCACGCGGTCGAGTCCAAGTAACCAGCAGGTCCTCCACAAGAAGGCGGGCGCAGTCCACAGCCATGCACGTCGCGCATCTGTCGCTCGCCGACTTCCGGTCGTACGCCCGGGCCGAGGTTCCCCTCGACCCGGGCGTGACCGCCTTCGTCGGACCGAACGGCCAGGGCAAGACCAACCTGGTCGAGGCGATCGGCTACGTCGCCACCCTGGGCAGCCACCGGGTCGCCACCGACGCCCCGCTGATCCGGCTGGGCGCCGAGCGGGCGGTGGTCCGCACCTCGGTGGTGGACCGCGGCCGCTCCACCCTGATCGAGCTGGAGCTCACCCCGGGCAAGGCCAACCGGGCCCGGATCAACCGCTCCGACAACGTCCGCCCGCGCGACGTGCTGGGCCTGCTGCGCACCGTGCTGTTCGCCCCCGAGGACCTCAGCCTGGTCAAGGGGGACCCGGGTGAGCGGCGGCGCTTCCTGGACGAGCTGCTGACCGCCCGGGCACCCCGGCTGGCCGGGGTGCGGCAGGACTACGAGCGGGTGCTCAAGCAGCGCAACGCCCTGCTGAAGACCGCCGCGATGGCCCGCCGGGCCGGCGGCGGCAAGGGCGCCGACCTGTCCACCCTGGAGGTCTGGGACGGCCATCTCGCCCGCGCCGGCGCCGAGTTGACGGCCTTCCGGATCCAGCTGGTGGCCGCCCTGCAGCCGCTGGTGGCGGCCGCGTACGGGCAGCTCGCCCCGGGCGGCGGCGACACCGCCCTGGAGTACCGCAGCTCCTTCGAGGGCGAACTGCCGACCAGTCGCGAGCAGGCCGAGGAGCAGCTGCTGAACGCGCTGCAGGCGGCCCGCAAGCAGGAGGTCGATCGCGGCGTCACCCTGGTCGGCCCGCACCGCGACGAGCTGCTGCTCAGGCTCGGCCCGCTGCCCGCCAAGGGCTACGCCAGCCACGGCGAGTCCTGGTCGTTCGCGCTGGCGCTGCGGCTGGCCTCGTACGAGCTGCTGCGCGCCGACGGCGGCGAGCCGGTGCTGATCCTGGACGACGTGTTCGCCGAGCTGGACGCCGCCCGCCGGGACCGGCTGGCCGAGCTGGTGGCCGACGGGGAGCAGGTGCTGGTGACCGCGGCGGTCGCCGAGGACGTGCCGAAGGCGCTGGCCGGCGCCCGGTTCGCGGTCTCCGACGGCGCGGTGCGCCGGATCGACGCCTGACCGAGCGCTCTTACGGCGGCGGCTTCCGCCCGAGTACCCCCTTCACCGGCGCCGGCGGTGCCCCCGCCCGCGGGTGTCCCCTTTCACCGGTGCCGCCGCACCCGGACCACCGCACCGCCGCCACCGCACCGCGACCACTTCCGTGCACCGCCCACCCCCGCTCCGGTCCGAGGGGTCCGGCCGCTCCCGTAGGCTGGACGGCTCGGCGGGCGCGCGACCGCGACCGTTGTCCACAGGCTGGGGAAAGGAGATCGCCGTGAGCGAGCCGGCGGAGCACTCCCCCAGGTCCGGAGCATCCAAGCCCGGAGCTCCCAAGCCCGGAGCACCCCGGTCCGACGCCGCCGAGCCCGGCGCTCCCGCGCCGACCGGTGCCGACCTCGCCCGCTCCGCGCTGCGGGCGGCCCGTGCCCAGGCCCGCCAGCGCGGTGAGCAGGTCCGCGAGAAGCGCGAGGCGAAGCGGTACGGCCTGCGCAGCGGTGCCCGCTCGGACGGCCGCGACCCCGTCCCGTTGGGTGCGGCGCTCAACCGGCTGCTGACCGAGCGCGGCTGGGAGTCCTCGGCCGCCGTCGGCGGGGTGATGGGCCGCTGGCCGCAGATCGTCGGCCCGGACATCGCCGCGCACTGCCATCCCTCCTCCTACGACGAGGCCGCCGCGGTGCTCACCGTGCAGTGCGACTCCACCGCATGGGCCACCCAACTGCGCTGGCTGGCAAGGCAGTTGGTGGCCCGTCTGAACCACGAGCTGGGGCACGGGACGGTCCGGACGATCAAGGTGCTCGGCCCGGCGGCGCCCGCCCGCGGCTACGGCCGGCTGCGTGCGCCGGGGAGCAAGGGGCCGGGCGACACCTGGGGCTGACCGGGGGACCGGGCGGCCGCCGGGGGCACGGATCGGACGACGATCTTCCGGAACCCCTGACAGCCCTTCCAGGCGCCCTGGGCCCCCCGGTCGAGTATCGGGACATGTGCAGAGGGGATTCAGGGCGGCGTATCTGCCCTCAAGGGCTGCCAAACGCCCATCTATGTCAGTCGTACCGGTAGACTGAGAGCCAAACACTGTTGCTAGTGGCAACCGAGTCGAAACGCTGTGGTCGCACGCCCGCCCGCACGGGGTGGGCGTGCGGCCCGTGCTGTGCCAGAGAGGGCGCTTCGTGGCCGATTCCGGCAACCCCAGCCAGACCCCAGACCAGTCCGACCAGGCTTCCTACACCGGTAGCAACATCCAGGTGCTGGAAGGCCTCGACGCCGTCCGCAAGCGCCCCGGCATGTACATCGGTTCGACGGGCGAGCGCGGCCTGCACCACCTGGTGCAGGAGGTCGTGGACAACTCCGTCGACGAGGCGATGGCCGGGTACGCCGACACCATCGACGTCACGATCATGGCCGACGGCGCCATCCGCTGCGTCGACAACGGCCGCGGCATCCCGGTGGACATCGTCCCCGGTCAGGACAAGCCCGCCGTCGAGGTCGTGCTCACCGTCCTGCACGCGGGCGGCAAGTTCGGCGGCGGCGGGTACGCCGTCTCCGGCGGTCTGCACGGCGTCGGCGTGTCCGTGGTGAACGCGCTGTCCACCCGGCTCTCGGTGGAGATCCACAAGGACGGCCACATCTGGACCCAGGACTACAAGATGGGTGCCCCGGCCGCCCCCCTCGCCAAGGGCGCGGAGACCGACCGCACCGGCACCACGGTGACCTTCTGGGCCGACCCCGACATCTTCGAGACCACCGTCTACTCCTTCGAGACGCTCTCCCGGCGCTTCCAGGAGATGGCCTTCCTCAACAAGGGCCTGTCGATCTCGCTGACCGACGAGCGCCCCGAGCACGCGGACGAGGACGGCAAGCCGCTCACCGTCACGTACAAGTACGACGGCGGCATCGCCGACTTCGTCGCCCACCTCAACTCCCGCAAGGGCGAGGTCGTCCACCCCTCGGTGATCGACTTCGAGGCGGAGGACAAGGACAAGGCGATCTCGGTGGAGATCGCGATGCAGTGGAACTCCTCCTACACCGAGGGGGTCTACAGCTTCGCCAACACCATCCACACCCACGGCGGCGGCACCCACGAGGAGGGCTTCCGCGCGGCGCTGACCGGCCTGGTCAACCGCTACGCGCGGGACAAGAAGCTGCTCCGGGAGAAGGACGACAACCTCTCCGGCGAGGACATCCGCGAGGGCCTGACCGCGATCATCTCGGTCAAGCTCGGCGAGCCGCAGTTCGAGGGCCAGACCAAGGACAAGCTCGGCAACACCGAGGCCAAGACCTTCGTCCAGAAGGTCGTCCACGAGCACCTCAACGACTGGCTGGACCGCAACCCCAACGAGGCCGCGGACATCATCCGCAAGTCCATCCAGGCCGCCACCGCGCGCGTCGCCGCCCGCAAGGCCCGCGACCTGACGCGCCGCAAGGGCCTGCTGGAGTCCGCCTCGCTGCCGGGCAAGCTCTCCGACTGCCAGTCGAAGGACCCGTCCGAGTGCGAGATCTTCATCGTCGAGGGTGACTCCGCCGGCGGCTCGGCCAAGCAGGGCCGCGACCCGCGCACCCAGGCCATCCTGCCGATCCGCGGCAAGATCCTGAACGTCGAGAAGGCCCGGATCGACAAGGTCCTCCAGAACACCGAGGTCCAGGCGCTGATCTCGGCGTTCGGCTGCGGCATCCAGGAGGACTACGACGAGTCCAAGCTGCGATACCACAAGATCGTGCTGATGGCCGACGCCGACGTCGACGGACAGCACATCCGCACCCTGCTGCTGACCCTGCTGTTCCGCTTCATGCGGCCGCTGGTCGAGTCCGGGTACGTCTACCTCGCGATGCCCCCGCTGTACAAGATCAAGTGGGGCAAGGACGACTTCGAGTACGCCTACTCCGACCGCGAGCGCGACGCCGTGATCGCCTCCGGGGTGGCGGCCGGGCGCCGGCTGCCCAAGGACGACGCGATCCAGCGCTTCAAGGGTCTCGGCGAGATGAACGCCGAGGAGCTCCGGGTCACCACCATGGACGTCGAGCACCGGCTGCTGCTCCAGGTCACCCTGGAGGACGCCGCCCGCGCCGACGAGCTGTTCTCCGTGCTGATGGGCGAGGACGTCGAGGCCCGCCGCTCCTTCATCCAGCGCAACGCCAAGGACGTCCGCTTCCTGGACGTGTGACGCCTGCACCGCAGGCCCCGCACGTTCCAGTCCGCGTGAAAGGAAACTGACCACCAGTGGTCGACGACAACCGTCCCGAAGGCGAACAGCCCGAGACTCCCGAAGCCGCCGAGGCCACCGCCCAGGTGACGATGCGGATCGAGCCGGTCGAGCTCGAGACCGAGATGCAGCGCTCGTACCTCGACTACGCGATGAGCGTGATCGTCAGTCGTGCGCTGCCCGAGGTCCGCGACGGCCTCAAGCCGGTGCACCGCCGCGTGCTCTACGCGATGTACGACGGCGGCTACCGCCCCGAGAAGGGCTACTACAAGTGCGCCCGCGTCGTCGGCGACGTCATGGGCAACTACCACCCGCACGGTGACACCTCGATCTACGACACCGTGGTCCGCCTGGCCCAGCCGTGGTCGATGCGGATGCCGCTGGTGGACGGCAACGGCAACTTCGGCTCCCCGGGCAACGACCCGGCGGCGGCCATGCGCTACACCGAGTGCAAGATGATGCCGCTCGCCATGGAGATGATGCGCGACATCGACGAGGAGACCGTCGACTTCGCGGCCAACTACGACGGCCGCTCGCAGGAGCCCACCGTCCTGCCCGCGCGCATCCCCAACCTGCTGGTCAACGGTGCCACCGGCATCGCGGTCGGCATGGCCACCAACATCCCGCCGCACAACCTGCGCGAGGTCGCCTCCGGCGCGCTCTGGTACCTGGAGAACCCGGAGGCCTCCGCCGAGGAGCTGCTGGACGCCCTGGTCGAGCGGATCAAGGGCCCGGACTTCCCCACCGGCGCGCTGATCGTCGGCCGCCGCGGCATCGACGACTACTACCGCACCGGCCGCGGCTCGGTCACCATGCGCGCCGTGGTCGAGGTCGAGGAGATCCAGGGCCGCCAGTGCCTGGTGATCACCGAGCTGCCGTTCCAGGTCAACCCGGACAACCTCGCGCTGAAGATCGCCGACCTGGTGAAGGACGGCAAGATCGCCGGCATCGCCGACGTCCGCGACGAGTCCTCCTCGCGCACCGGTCAGCGCCTGGTCGTCGTGCTCAAGCGCGACGCCGTCGCCAAGGTGGTGCTGAACAACCTCTACAAGCACACCGAGCTGCAGACCAACTTCGGCGCCAACATGCTGGCCCTGGTCGACGGCGTGCCGCGCACCCTGTCGCTGGACGCCTTCATCCGGCACTGGGTCAACCACCAGGTCGAGGTCATCGTCCGGCGCACCACCTTCCGGCTGCGCAAGGCCGAGGAGCGCGCCCACATCCTGCGCGCGCTGCTCAAGGCCCTGGACCTGATCGACGAGGTCATCGCGCTGATCCGGGCCTCGGCCAGCGCCGACGCCGCCCGCACCGGCCTGATGGGCCTGCTCGACATCGACGAGCTCCAGGCCAACGCCATCCTGGAGATGCAGCTGCGCCGGCTGGCCGCCCTGGAGCGCCAGCGGATCATGGACGAGCACGACGAGCTCCAGCGCAAGATCGACGAGTACAACGCGATCCTGGCCTCGCCGACCCGTCAGCGGGAGATCATCTCCGAGGAGCTCACCGCGATCGTCGAGAAGTACGGCGACGAGCGGCGCTCCACCCTCATCCCCTCCGACGGCGACCTCTCCATCGAGGACCTCATCGCCGAGGAGGACATCGTCGTCACCATCACCCGTGGCGGCTACGTCAAGCGGACCCGCTCCGACCTCTACCGCTCGCAGAAGCGCGGCGGCAAGGGCGTGCGCGGTGCCCAGCTGAAGCAGGACGACATCGTCGACCACTTCTTCGTGACGACGACCCACAACTGGATCCTGTTCTTCACCAACAAGGGCCGGGTCTACCGGGCCAAGGGCTACGAGCTGCCGGACGCCGGGCGCGACGCCCGCGGCCAGCACGTGGCCAACCTGCTGGCCTTCCAGCCGGACGAGCACATCGCCCAGGTGATGGCCGTCCGCACCTACGAGGACAAGCCGTACCTGGTCCTCGCCACCCGGGCCGGCCTGGTGAAGAAGTCCGCGCTCAAGGACTACGACTCGCCGCGCTCCGGCGGCCTGATCGCGATCAACCTGCGCCAGGACGAGGAGGGCCAGGACGACGAGCTGATCGGCGCCGAGCTGGTCTCCGCCGAGGACGACCTGCTGCTGGTCTCCAAGAAGGCCCAGTCGATCCGCTTCACCGCGACCGACGACGCCCTGCGCCCCACCGGCCGCGCCACCTCCGGCGTCAAGGGCATGGCGTTCCGGGAGGACGACGAACTGCTGTCGATGAACGTCGTCCGTCCGGGTACCTATGTCTTCACCGCCACTGACGGCGGGTACGCCAAGCGCACCGGTGTGGACGAGTACCGTGTCCAGGGGCGCGGCGGCTACGGCACCAAGGCGGCGAAGATCGTCGAGGGCCGGGGCTCGCTGGTCGGCGCGCTCGTGGTCGACGAATCCGACGAGATCATGGCGATCACCCTCTCGGGTGGGGTGATCCGCACGAGGGTTTCCGAGGTTCGTGAAACCGGACGTGACACCATGGGCGTCCAACTGATCAACCTCGGAAAGCGCGACGCGGTCGTGGGCATGGCCCGCAACGCGGAGGCCGAGGACGAGGAGACGGCGGAGGACGAGGTGGCGGGTACCGAGTCCACCGAGTCCACCGAGACGGCCGAGGGTGCGGTGACGGCGGTCGACGGAGACGTCGAGGCCTGAACCGAACCGCAGACCGGTGCCGCCGCGTCCCATCAACGGGCGCGGCGGCACCGGCCGCCGACCAGTTCCGGGCAATCCCGCCGGGCGCTGGATGACGATTGACGAAGCAGGGCGGCACCGCCGTCCTGGTGGGAAGTGCGGGAGGACCAGGTGAGTGGAGCCACGGGTGCTGCGGGAGGAACCTCCGGCGGCCGTCCGGGCGCGCAGGGCGGGGGTTCGTACGGCGTTCCGCAGCCGCCGACCGATCACTCGGCCGCGTCCACCTCGCTGATGCCGCCGGCCGGTGGAGCGGGCCAGAGCGGTGCGACCTACGGCGGGCAGCAGGCCGCGTCGGCGAGCGGCGGCCAGGCCGCCGGATCGGGCGGCTTCTCGCAGCCGACCACCTACGCCAAGGGGCAGCCGACCCCGGCCCGGGGCACCCGGGTCCCGGGGCACACCCCGCCCGGTGGCACCCCCACCGGCGGGGCGGCGCGCCGCCCCGGCGCGGCCCCCGCCCCGGCCCCCGCGGCCGGCGGCTCCGCGCTCGGCCGGACGCGCAAGGCCCGGCTGCGGGTGACCAAGGTCGACCCGTGGTCCGTGATGAAGGTCAGCTTCCTGCTGTCGCTGGCCGTCGGCATCATCATCATCGTGGCCGCGGCCGTGCTGTGGATGACGCTGGACTCGCTCGGCGTCTTCGACTCGCTGACCAAGACCCTCAAGGACGTCACCGGCTCGGACAGCAGCGGCGGCCTCAACCTGATGGACTACGTCGGCTTCGGCAAGGTGATGACCTTCACCACGCTGATCGCCGTGGTCGACGTCGTCCTGCTGACGGCCCTGTCCACGCTCTCCGCGTTCATCTACAACGCGGCGGCCGGCTTCACCGGCGGCGTGGAGCTCACCCTGGCCGAGGAGGACTGATTCCGGCCGGATCCTGACGCACGCTCAGTTTCCCGTCCGGGGACGGAATGTACGGGCCCCACCGGCTGTTGCAGCCGGTGGGGCCCGTCGGCATTTCGGGTGACAGCCGGCCGCCCGCGGCGCGCCGCCCGGAAAGCGGGCGGCCGCAGTGGGATTAGCTGGGTGCCACCCGTCCCGAATCCCGGGAGTGCCGCAGGCCGCCCCCGATCCGCCCGACCGGGTCGGCTGAGGTTCCGCAGGACGACTGGACGGAGGCGCGCGGTGGCGAAGCTCGCAGGTCAACTGGTGGAGGCCCTGGAAGGGCTGTTGGGGGTCCCGGTACCGCTGCGGGTCCAGGCCTGGGACGGCAGCGCCGCAGGGCCTCCGGGCGCGCCCACCGTGGTCCTGCGCAACCGTCGGGCGCTGCGCCGGCTGATCTGGCGGCCGGACGAACTGGGCCTGGCCCGGGCCTACGTCGCGGGGGACCTCGAGCTCGCCCCCGGCACCGACCTGTACGAGACGCTCTCCGCCGTCGCCCGCTTCGCCGAGCGGCCGGAGATCCGCACCCTGGCCTTCGGCCCGCGGGACGTGGTCGGCGCCAGGGGCCGCCGGGTGCTCGCCGCCGTGCTGCGGGCCGGCGCGGTCGGCCTGGAACCCGAGCCGCCCCGCGAGGAGGTCCGCAGGGCCGCGGGACGCCTGCACAGCCGCAGCCGGGACCGCGCGGCCATCAGCCACCACTACGACGTCGGGAACGACTTCTACCGGATCGTGCTGGGCTCCTCGATGGTCTACTCGTGCGCCTACTGGACGCCGGAGGCGAAGAGCCTGGAGGCCGCCCAGGAGGCCAAGCTCGACCTGATCTGCCGCAAGCTCGGCCTGCGCCCGGGGATGCGCCTGCTGGACGTCGGCTGCGGCTGGGGCTCACTGCTGCTGCACGCGGCGAAGCACTACGGGGTCACCGCGGTCGGCGTCTCCATCTCCCGGGAGCAGGTCGCGCTGGCCCGTGCCCGGGTCGAGGAGGCCGGCCTGTCCGACCGGGTCGAGGTCCGGCTCCAGGACTACCGGGAGATCGCCGACGGGCCCTTCGACGCGATCTCCAGCGTCGGGATGGCCGAGCACGTCGGCGCCGAGCAGTACCGGGTCTACGCCGAGGGCCTGTACCGGCTGCTGGTGCCCGGCGGCCGGCTGCTCAACCACCAGATCGCCCGCCGCCCCGACCTCCCCGGTGAACAGCACCGCCCCAGCCCCTTCATCGACCGCTTCGTCTTCCCTGACGGCGAGCTCTCCCCCGTCGGTTCCACCGTGGCGCGGCTGGAGGAGGCCGGCTTCGAGGTCCGGGACGTCGAGTCGCTGCGCGAGCACTACGGGCTGACCCTGCGCGAGTGGGTGGCCAACCTGGAGGCGCACTGGACGGAGGCGGTCCGGCTGGTCGGCCGCGGCCGGGCCCGGGTCTGGCGGCTGTACATGGCGGCCTCCGCGCTCGCCTTCGAGCAGAACCGGATCGGGATCAACCAGGTCCTCGCCGTCCGCAGCACCGAGGAGGGCTCGGCGGGCCTGCCGCCGACCCGCGAGGAGTGGCTGCTGCGGCCCTCCGCCGGTGCGCCGGGGCTGGTCGCGAGGGGTGCCGCCGCGGCCCCGGCCGAGCCGGATTTGGGAGATCGGCCGTCGGTCCGCTAATCTTTCAGTGCGGCAAGGGCCTATAGCTCAGACGGTTAGAGCGCTTCCCTGATAAGGAAGAGGCCACAGGTTCAAGTCCTGTTAGGCCCACAACCGCGAAGGGCCCGGAGTGATCCACTCCGGGCCCTTCGACTCTTTCGAGATCGGGCGGGGCCGTGGAGCGGCCGGGATCCGGTACGATCTCTGTTCGGTGAGGGCCTATAGCTCAGACGGTTAGAGCGCTTCCCTGATAAGGAAGAGGCCACAGGTTCAAGTCCTGTTAGGCCCACCTCCCCGAAGGGCCCGGAGTGATCCACTCCGGGCCCTTCGGCGTTTCCCGCCGCTCTTCCCGCCGCTCTTCCCGCCGCTTTTCCCGCCGCCGGACCGGGAACCGAGCGCCCGTCCCGACGGTTCCCCGGGAAACACGGTGGAGGGTTGGTGACGGCATGGCGGTGTTGTGGGCGATGAGCATCCCCGGACTGGTCTGCGCCCTGGCGGTGCTGGCGGTGCTCGACCAGCTGGCACTGAGGGCGGGCCGCGCCCGCTGGGTGCCCTGGCGGGGGACCGGTCGGGAGGGGCAGATCTCGGCAACCGGGTTCGAGCAGCTGCACGCGCAGTTCGCCGCGGGCAAGCAGCACGAGCTGGACGAACGCGGCAGCACGCTGATGCTGCGGGACGAGGAGGGCGAGGGGGCGCCGCCGCGGACCAGGGTGGACCTGGCGGGCGGCACGGCCGTGGTGGTGGTGCCGGACCGCCCGGCGAACGGCCCCGCGGCCGGGGCGGTGCGGGGCCCGGGGTGCGGGGCCTGACCCGTGGGCGCGGCGGACGGTCCGGGGGCGGCCGGACCGCCCGCCAGGAGGTGCGGCGTCAATCCCGGGACCGGACCGCCGGGTTGGCCGTACCGGTGGCTGGTCACGATTGGGACACCGGTGTGTATCATCGGCCGCAAGGGCAGTCTGGCACTCGGCAGCCCGTTCGCGCTCGAAACACAACTGGACTCGTCGGCCCGGTCAGTCAGGCCGGATCCGGCTCTTGAGTCCATCAACGCAAGAAGGACGAGGTCCCGCGGTGAAGAAGCTTCTCCTGGTCGCCCTGGTCGCCCTCGGCGGCTTCTTTGTCTACCGTCAGGTCCAGGCGGACCGCGCCGAGCAGGACCTGTGGACCGAGGCCACCGACCCGGTTCCGGCCGGTCGCTGAGCCCCCGGCGATCTGACGATCGACGAACTCCGGAGGCGCCCGTCGGCGCCTCCCGGGCCGGCCGGCCCGGTCGACGAACCGGACCGGCCGACCCCATGGAACAGCACCGTTCCAGGGGGACGGCGCTGGGAATCGCGCCGGAAACCGGTACGCTAGTGCCCGTTGGCACGCGCGCGGTGCCGTCGAGGGGCATTAGCTCAGTTGGTAGAGCGCTGCCTTTGCAAGGCAGATGTCAGGAGTTCGAGTCTCCTATGCTCCACAATTCACGGCAGTAGCCGATCGGCCGGGGGCCCGGGAGCGGGGGGACGGGCGGTAGGGCGTTTCGGGGCGGGGGCCCCCGGGGAGGCGGGGCCGGGGCGCAGCCACCCGGGGGGGGCGGGCGGGAGCGCGACCCGGGCCCCCGCCG
>NZ_JBHXTL010000189.1:0-14428 GCF_042677365.1 Kitasatospora sp. NPDC127116 | reverse complement strand
GGGCCGGACAGGGACCACCGGAGTGACCCACGAGGGCCTGCGCCCGCGCGATACGCGCGAGCACAGGCCCTCGCGCCGTCTCCACCACCCCCGACAGGTTCACCGGGCACCACGCCCGCCGCCGTCCCGGTCGTCCCGGTCGTGCCCGACCGGCGTCAGTGGCCGCACCCGCAGCGCCGGAAACCGAAGTCGAGGGTGTGGTCGTTCTCGCCCGGCCCGCCGGTGGTCAGCGCCCGCTCGGGATACCTTCCCCCGGGCGGGACGACGCCCTTGGAGTTGACGAAGGGGTCCTCGCCGACGTCGTGCCTGGTGGGCACCCACCGGTACAGCGGACCGCCCTCGGCGTAGTCGGACGGGTTGTCCAGCCGGATCGTGTACCCGGTGTGCGGCCGGAGGCCGCCGTCCACGTTCGAGTCGTCGAAGTAGTACTCGCCGCGCACCGTCGTCCCCGCCGTGCCGACCAGCCGGCCCGCCCCGTCGTACAGGTGGACGGTGACGCCCGCCGCGGGGAGCTGGCCCGGCTGCTGCAGGCCCGTGCGCTCGGGGTCGTACCAGACCCGGTTGCCGATCTGCAGCGGCGCCCGGTCGCAGAGCACCTCCAGGTCGCCCATCGAGGCGCCCTTGCCGAACGGCGCGGGGACGTTCGCCGGGTTGAGCCGCAGCCCGACCCTCGGGTCCTGCCGGCCGTCCGCCCGCTGGACGAAGGCCGTGCCGTAGCCGAAGGCCGTGTCGTTGGGGTCGAACCCGGAGGTCCCGATGGTGGTCTCGACCTTGGACAGCGCCATTCCGGCGTAGGCCGCGTTGTGGTGGAAGCCCATCCGGCTGGTGTCGAAGAAGCGGGTGCCCCGGGGCGAGAGACCGCAGCCGTTGTTGGTGTCCAGCACGTAGGCGCCGTTCGCCGGGCAGGCCTTGTTCAGGTCGCCGCCCGACAGCACCTCGCCGACCGCGGCGCCCGCCGCCGCCTGGCCCGTCGCCCGGTCGGCGAGGCGGTCGCGGAAGGCCAGCAGCATCGAGCCGTCCGCCTCGAAGCCGACCTCGCCCAGCTCCGGCTCCGGCTGGGCGCGGTAGCCGGAGCAGGCCTGGCCGTTCTGCGTGGTCGGGTAGGTGTCCGTCCACGGGAACCAGCCCGCGCCGTCGCACGGGCCCGCGCCGACGGTCGACCGGCGCGGGTAGTCCAGCGGCTGGTCCAGCACGGCCGGCCCGAACCGGCCGGTGGCCGGGTCGAAGGGCAGCACGACCGCCCGCAGGTCCGACACCGCGCCCGTCGACTCGCCCGAGCAGACGCCGCCGAGGTAGCCGGTCCCGTCCTGCAGGCCCAGACCGAAGGGGCGCCAGTCCGCCGCCGAGGCACAGCCCGGTTCCGGGACGGGGTAGACGGCCTTCGGCGCCGACGCGGTCGCCGCGGTGGCGTCGTAGCGGTACAGCCGACGGTCGTTGAGGTTGACGACGAACAGGTCCCTGCCGTCGTCCGTCACCTTGAGCCCGCCGAGGCTCTCCTTGCCCGGCACCGCCAGGAACGCGTCGTCCGCGCCCGGCCCGTGCGCGGTGCCCCCGGCGTCCGGGACGGTGGTGAACAGCGTGGTGCTGTTCCTCGCCAGGTCGGTCACGTAGATCCCGCCGGAGCCGCCCGGGCCGTAGCCCGTGGTGCGCTTGGCCGCCGCCGAGGAGAACACCCGCCGGTCGGCCCGGTTCCACGCGATGCCGAACAGGGTGCCGGTCTGCGCGTCGGTGGCGATGTCCGTGACGTTCACGTCCACGCCGTCCTGGCCGCGCGCACCGTACGGGAACGACACCAGCGTGCGCTGCGCACCGCCTCCCCACGTGGTGTTCTGGCAGGTCGTCACCAGGGGGGCGTTCCTCTGGCAGTAGTCGCCGGGGCTCCACAGCCCGGTGGTGTACGAGACGTTCGCGCCGTCGGAGAGGTCGACGAACTCCTCGTTGGAGCTCAGCAGGTTGGGCGCGCCGTCCAGCCCCTGCCGCGAGGCGAAGGCGGGGAACAGTACGCCCGGCTTCGGATTCACCACCCGCACCCGGTACTTGCCGCCGTGGTCCCGGCGCGGCGGCGGCGCCAGCGTCACCGTCCCGTCGGCCGCCGTGGTGCCCTCGACCCGGACCCGGTCCCCGCCGGTGAGCGTCACCCGCACACCCGCCAGCCCCGGCTCCAGCGCGGGCGTCCACGCGCCCGAGGCGTCCACGGCCCGGACCACCCGGACCGTCACCGCCCCGTCCGCGCCCTGCGGGAACGCCGGCGGTGCCGTCAGCAGCCCGCTGCCGGTCAGCGCGACGGCGAGCACCGCGGCCCGCGCGATCCACGTCCTTCGTCCTCTCGTCCCCACCTGGGCCCCACTCTCATGATCGGCGGGCAGACGCCCGATCCCGACAGGGCCCCCAGGAGAGCGGCAACCGGTCGTGCACGTCCCGGTTTCGGGGCACGTTCACCGGCGCGTGTGACGCGGAACGGGCCGGAAATCGCATCAAGTTCGGATACCGCTCCGTGAGTTCGCATGCGACCCGAGGCGGCGGGGGCGTGTGCCGGTGTCGCCGGGGGAGTGCGGCGGGTCACCCGAGGTCGAAGGTGTTCGGCAGGCCGAGGCGGTAGCGGGCCTCGTCGACCAGCTTGAGCGGCTCCAGCTCCGGGGGCCGGAAGAGCCCCCAGACCCGGCAGCGGCCGGCGCTCGAACCGTCCGCGTCCAGCAGGGCGTTGACGGCGCGCCGCGCGGACTCGTTGGCGCCCTCCATGGTCGCCAGGTCGACGTCGGTGCGGACGTAGTCGCCGGCCAGGAAGAAGTTGCCCACCGCGGTCGCGGCGGAGGGCCGGTCGTAGAGCGTTCCGGCCGGGTGGACCAGCAACTGCTCGCGGTTGGCCGGCGCCGGCCCGCCCAGACCGGTGACGGCCGGGTCGAGGAACCACCCGTGCACGTCCGCGTCCGCCGGCCACCCGCCGCCCGGCCGCTCGAAGGCCCGCCGGCACTGCGCCCAGACCTCGCGGGCCACCTCCTCGCGAGTGCACTCCTTGGCCGTCCGGCCGTACAGGATCCCGGGCCGGTCCCACTCCGAGACGCAGACCGAGAGGCAGTCGCGCACCGTACCGTCGCCGTACGCGGCCGCGAAGTCCCGGTCCCAGAACTGCGCCTGGCCGACCGCGGTGAGCGACCACGGGGAGTCCAGGCAGACGGCGTGGCCGTGCACCAGCCGCACCGGGCGGCGCAGGTAGAACTGGATGCCCGTCATCCAGTCCGTGCCGATCGCGTCGCAGCGCGCCAGCCGGGGATCGGCGGCGCGCAGCCCCGGGCCCCAGGTGGCGCGGGCGTGCTCGACCGGCAGCGCGCTCAGGTAGTAGTCGGCCCGCACCGTCCCGGGGACGCCGCCGCCGGCCGGCGCCACCCGGACCCCGGTGATCCGGCCCTCGGCGTACAGCACCTCCCGGACCTCGGTCCCGGTGCGGAACTCGACGCCCAGCGAGGCCAGATGGGCCGCCCACGGGTCGATCCAGGCCTCGCTGGTCGGGCCGTTGAGCACCCGGTCGGGCTGCCCGTCACCGCCGCGCCCGAGCAGCCCGTTCAGCAGGAAGGCCTCGACGACCGTGCGGGCCACCGTACGGGTGCTGGCCCGCTCGGCCCGGGTCGCGACCAGGTCCCGGGTCAGGCCGACCCCGAGGAGGCGCTGGTAGTCGTGGGACATCCGCCCCGCCCTGATGAAGTCCCACCACGGCACCCGCTCCCACTGCTCCTCGCGGCGCACGTCGCAGCTGGTCAGGTGGACCAGGAGCCGGTCCACGAAGTAGGCCAGCTCGCCGGCGGGCAGGTGCAGCACCTCGTCCAGCGCGCCGGCCAGGGTCCGCCGCAGGGCGTCCGGGGCGAGGTCGCCCAGGTCGAGCGGGCGGGTGAGGGACCGGAACGGGAGGAGCAGTCCAGGACGCGGGGCGTCGAAGGCCAGCAGCGCCTGGGTGGCGTCACGCAGGTTGTCGTGGACGCCACCGGGGTTGCCGGCGCACGGGATGCGGCGCAGGGTGTCCGGCAGGTTGCGGTAGAAGCCGGGGAAGAACCGGAAGCCGTGCTCGCCCGGCAGCGCCCGACGGCCACCGGCCGCGCTGCCCGGCACGTCCATGCTGCGGGCCTTGCCGCCGAGCGCGTCATAGTACTCGTACACCGTCACCCGGTAGCCGCGCTCGGCCAGTTCGTGCGCCGCGCTCAGCCCGGAGACCCCGCCGCCGAGGACCGCCACGGTCCGCCCCGGGCCACCGCGGGCACCGGCGCCCGCGCCCCGCGGGAGCGCGGCCGCGCCCGCCACCGGCCCGACGGCCAGAGCACCGCCCAACGAGGCGGCGCCGGCCAGGAACTGACGCCTCGTCCGACCTTCCACCGCACCCTCCCGCGAACCCTCGCCCGACCCCACGACGCGCACACCTCCACCCTCCTGGTCGCCCGAGCGGCGAGGACGACCCCCGGGTGTGCAACGACCGGGCCCGGCACCGGTCACCCACCGCGCGCCTCGCGTCCACACCCCGGCCCGTACGGCCCGTGGCCCGTACGGCCCGCCGGGCCCGCCGAAAATCCAGGTGCGCCCGGCCGACTCCCCCCCGCACACTGGGCCGGTCACGCACCGTTGTCGCGAAGGAGCCCCGTGCAGGGAGCAGTCAGCGTCTCGCCCGCCCAGATCCCCGAGCTGCTGCTCGGCCTGGCCACCGTCCGCCCGGTGTTCCTCTGGGGCGCCCCCGGGATCGGAAAGTCCTCCCTGGTCAGGGCGTTCGCCGAGTCGCTCGGCCTGGAGTGCGTGAGCCTGGTCGGCACCCAGCTCGCCCCCGAGGACCTGATCGGCGTCCCGCAGCTCACCCCCGAGGGCCGCTCCCGGTTCTGCCCGCCCGAGCAGATCGCCCGCGACCAGCCGTACTGCCTGTTCCTGGACGAACTCAACGCGGCCTCGCCGGACGTCCAGAAGGCCTTCTACTCGCTGATCCTGGACCGCAGGATCGGCTCGTACGAGCTGCCGCCCGGCTCGATCGTGATCGGCGCCGGGAACCGCGCCACCGACGGCGCGCTCGCCCGCCCGATGGCATCCGCACTGGTCAACCGCATGGTCCACGTCCATCTGCGGGCCAGCGCCGAGGACTGGCTGCGCTGGGCGGCCGGCACCGGCATCCACCCCTGGATCGTCGACCACCTCACCGACCGGCCCGACCACCTGTGGTCCGCCCCGCCCAAGACCGAGGAGCCGTTCTCCACCCCGCGCGCCTGGCACATGCTCTCCGACGCGCTGCACTCCTTCGGCCCCACCCTGGACGAGGCCACCCTCAAGGTCGTCGCCCACGGGCTGCTCACCGCACAGCACGCGGTCGCCTTCTGCGGCTACGCGAAGATCGTCCGCAACTCCTACGGTCTGGAGGCGATCCTCAAGGGCGACGCCCGCTGGCCGCACCGGCTGGAGGACCGCGACCTGCTCTACTACCTGGCCGACGCCTTCCGCGGCCGGCTGGTCAAGGAACTGCCCGCCCGCAAGGAGCACGCCTCCGGGGCGCAACGGCAGACCGCCTTCCGGGCCAAGTCGCTGCTGGTGCAACTGGCCGAGATCTCGGTGGAGGTCGCCCAGACGGTGATCGCCGACGGCTCGGACGGCAACCCGGTGCTGCCCGCCTGGTTCCTGATCGAGGCCGCCCGGGACATGCCCCGCCTGGTCGAGGCCCGCCGGTGAAGCACGCCCCGGCCGACCGGAAGAAGCCGGACCCGGGCGCCGAGGCCTTCGCCGAGGGCCTCCGACTGCTCCGCCGCAACCCGGCCCTCGCCGCCCTGCGCGCCGACGTCTGCCGCACCGAGACCTGCACCACCGCCCCGCCGAACGGCTGGGCGGTGGCCGACTCCAACGGCACCCTGCACGTCAACCCGCGCCGCCGGGCCGAACCCGAGGAATGGGCCTGGGTGCTGGCGCACTGCCTGCTGCACCTCGGCTTCGGCCACCTCCCGGGCGCCCGCGGCACCCGGACCCAGCCCGACGCCCACCAGGCCGCCGCCCGCTGCGCGGTGGTCAACCGCTTCCTCGCCACCTTCCCGGTCGGCCGCGCCCCGGTCGTCCTCCCGCAGGAGTACCCGGGCGGCGACGAGGAGGAGCTGGCCGACCGCTGGCGCCGCGACGGCCTGCCCGCGCCCGACACCGCCGGGACGGCCGGCACCGCCGAACGCGACCAACTGCTGGTCGAATGGCGCGGCCACGGCCGGGCCCGCGAGGACTGGCCCACGGCCTTCGCCGCCGCGCTCACCCGCACCATGTCCGCCGCGATGGACCGGGCCGGCGGCCGGATCGACACCGAGACCGGCGAACGCCTGCCCGAACGGCCCTGGAACAGGGCACTCAACTGGTTCGTCTCCTCCTACCCCCTGCTCGGCGGCATCGCGGCCGGCCTCACCGTCGTGGCCGACGCCGAACTCGCCCGCGCCCACGACATCGCCGTCGCCGCCGTCAACGCCGAGGCCGGCGAGATCTACGTCAACCCGCTGCGCCACCACAGCGACGAGGAATGGCGGTTCATCCTCGGCCACGAGATCCTGCACGCCGCCCTGCGGCACGGCGAGCGCCGCGGCGGACGGGACCCGTTCCTGTTCAACGTCGCCGCCGACTACGTCATCAACGGCTGGCTGCTGGAGATGGGCGTCGGCGAGATGCCCGACGGGCTGCTGCACGACCCGCAGCTGAACGGCCTGTCGGCCGAGGAGGTGTACGACCGGATCGCCCGCGACCAGCGCCGCATCCGCCGCCTCGCCACCCTGGCCGGGAAGAACCGCCCGGACGTCCTCGGTGAACCGCTGGGAACGCCCCGGGACTACGTCGACCTCGACGACTTCTACCGCCGCGGACTCCAGCAGGGCCTCGAACTGCACCGGCGCCAACGCGGCCTGCTCCCGGCCGGGCTGGTCGAGGAGATCCGCGCACTCGCCCACCCCCCACTGCCCTGGGACGCCCGACTGGCCCGCTGGTTCGACGAGTTCGTGCCGAGCCCGGAACCGGTGCGCAGCTACTCCCGCCCCGCCCGCCGGCAGTCCGCCACCCCGGACATCCCCCGGGCCGGCCGCTACCGCCCCGAGGAGGAGGTGCCGCGCTGCACCTTCGGAGTCGTCCTGGACACCTCGGGCTCGATGGACCGGGCGCTGCTCGGCAAGGCGCTCGGCGCGATCGCCTCCTACGCCGCCGCCCGGGACGTCCCGGCCGCCCGGGTGGTGCACTGCGACGCCGCCCCGCACGACGCCGGGTACCTCCCGGTCGAGGAGATCGCCGGGCGCCTGCGGGTGCACGGGCGCGGCGGCACCGTCCTCCAGCCGGGCATCGACCTGCTGGAACGGGCCGAGGACTTCCCGCCCGGGGCACCCGTCCTGGTCATCACCGACGGCGAGTGCGACGTCCTGCGGCTGCGCCGCGAGCACGCCTTCCTCGTCCCGCGCGGCGCCGCACTCCCGTTCACCCCGCGCGGGCCGGTCTTCCGGATGAGCTAGGCGTTCCGTCCCGTGAGGAAGGGGACGCGGCCCCCGCCGGGCACCGACGTCCCGCTCCCGGCCCCGGCCGGTGGCGCGGAACCGGGCCCCGGACGCGGGCGTCCGTCCTTCTCGACGGCGGCCGATGATCAAGGCTGTCGGCCGTCCCCCGGAAGGAGCACCGTGACGGACCGTACGGCGAAGAGCACGCGGAAGAGCGCGGCGAAGAGCGCGGGGAAGGGCGCGGGGAAGAGTACGGCGAAGAGCACGCGGAAGGGCGCGTCGCCCGCCGGCAGGGGCCGTTGGCGTCGCGCCGCGCTGATCGGGTGCGGGGTGCTGCTGCTGGGCCCGGCCGTGCTCGCGGTGGTGCGGGTCCTCGGATGGGACGACGGCACGGTGTGGGCCCTTCCGATGGCCGGGCTGCCCTACGCGGCGCTGCTCAGCGTGCTGCTGCTGGTCGCGGCGGCGGTGCTGCGCGGGCGGTGGCTGACCGGGGTCGCGGCGGCGCTGGTGGTGCTGCAACTGTGGTGGGTGATACCCCGGCTCGTCCCGGGCGGGGCCGACGCCCCGGCCGACGCGCCCCGGCTGCGGGTGGCGACCAGCAACAACTTCATGGGGCAGGTCTCGCCGAAGTCCCTGGTCGACCTGGTGCGCGACCAGCGGATCGACGTGCTCGCGGTCGAGGAGCAGAGCGACTCCGCCGCCGACGCGCTGGACGCGGCCGGCATCCGCGCCCTGCTGCCGCACCGCGAGCGGCCGGCCGGCACCGACACCGCGCTCTACACCCGGCTGCCCGTCAGCTCCGCCGCCGACCCGGCCTGGCCGACCACCAACCTGACCGTCGACGTCGGCGGCCGTCCGGTGCAGCTGGTCGCCGTGCACACCTACTACCCGGTCGGCGACGCCCGCCGCTGGGCCGAGGGACTGCACGCCCTGCGCGCCGCCGCGCCCGGGCGCGCCCGCAACGCGGTCCTGCTGGGGGACTTCAACGCCACCCTCGACCACAAGCCGATGCGCGACCTGATCGGCACCGGCCTGACCGACACCCACGAGGAACTCGGCGCGGGCCTCCTCCCGACCTGGCCCCAGGACCACCCCGACTACCCGGTCCCGGCCGCGATCCAGATCGACCACGTCCTGCACGGGCCCGCGCTGACCGCCGTCGACGTCTCCGAGCACTCCCTGCCGCGCAGCGACCACCGCGCCGTGGTCGCCGAACTCGCCGTCCTGCGCTGAACGCGGAACCCGAACGCGAGGGGCCGGGGACGGCTCCCGCACCGTCCCTGGCCCCTCACCGGGCCGCGGCCCCCGTCGCGGGGGCGGTCACCGGCGGCGTCGCCGGAACCGGGGGAGCAGAAGGCCCAGGACGGCGAAGGCGAGGGTCGACAGCACGGCGACCACGGGGGTGGGGAAGTACCCCGGCTGGACGGTCGACGCCTCGGCCGCCCCGGAGCTGCCGGGAGCCGTCGGGAAGGTGACGGTGACGCGCGTGCTGCGCTCGACCAGGCCGCTCCTGAGCGTGAGCTCCGCGTTCCACCGGCCGTCCGGCAGCTGCACGTCGAGCGGGACGACCGCCTCCGCGAGGCTTCCCGGAGCCACGGTGGTGCCCGACCTGGCCGGGAAGGGGCCGGCGCGCAGCCCGCCGGGTCCGTCGGCGAGGGAGAGCGACCCGCCGATGTCCAGGGCGCGGCCGCCCGTGTTGCGGATCCGGGCGTGCACCTCCTTCCGCCCGTCGCGGGCCCTGGTCGGAGTGACCTGCTCGATCGTGAAGTCGGAGGGCGGCTCACCGCCGGGACCGACGTCGATGTACATCCGGACCCCGACCCGGCCCAGGAACGCCAGGTTGTGCGAGCGGTCCGCCGGGTTGCCCGTCTGGGCCCAGACGACGCCGTAGCGCTCGCCGGCGGAGGCGTTCTTGGGCACGCGGACGGTGGTGCGCACCTGCGCCGTCCCGGAGGGCGCGAGGTCGAGCTCGGTCGTGTCCAGCGACGTCCAGCCGGTCAGCTCGTTGGGGGTGCGGTCCGCCGCGAAGGTGAACCGTCCCTTCGTGATGGTGGCCGCCGCCGCGTACACGCTGACGTGCATCGGCGTGGACGACTCGTTGGTGACCTCCACCCGCCGTTCGACGGTCGTGCCCGGGGCGACGTGGTCGACGATGTAGGCCTGCGCCCGGGGGTCGTCACGGCGGTTCTCCGGGGCGTCGAGCAGCCTGATGCCGATGGTCTTCTTCGCGGGGGTCGGCTGGTGGGAGGGCGTCCCTGATGTCCCGGAGATTTCGGACGTCCCGGATGTCCCGGAGGTTTCGGATGATTCAGATGATTCGGACGTCCCGGTGACCCCGGGCCGCCCGGACGCCCCGGTGACCTCGGGCCCGGGCATCCCGTCCGCCGTCGCCGGCAGCACACCGATCGTCTGGACGACGGCCAGCAGTGTCAGCAGGACCCAGTAGCGGCGCGCACGCTTCATCCGCTCAGGCAACGGAGTGGGTCAGCGTTCCGGTGTAGGCCCCGCTGATGGCGGCGGCCGGCAGGGCGACGCTGACCGTCGGGTCCCAGCTCGCGGTGTTGTCCCCGACACCGGCGCTCCCGGTGACCACCACCTGCGAGGAGTTGCTCAGCGTCACGTTCGTCGGAGTGGCGGTGATGGTGCCGGTCGTCGTCACCGCCCCGACCGTGTAGGCGGCATTGGTGGCGGCCACCGTCGACGAACCGTTGGTGAAGTCCGTCTCCGACACGGTCACCGTCCAGGAGGCCGAGAGGAGAGCGCGGTTGTCGGTGACGGTCACGGGGCCGATCGGGGAGCTGATCTGAGTACCGGGCGCTCCCGAGCCGAGGGCGGCGCTGGCCGGCACCGACATCGACAGAGCGCCCGACGTGACGGTGAACGTGACCGTGGTGCTGGGATCGGCCGCCGCGTCGGCGAGGCCCGGTTGGACCAGAACGAGGGCGACGGACGCGGCCGCGGCGGGCAGGATTCGCAAGCGCACAACAACTCCTGGAGTAGCCGTCCGTGGATGGACATGCCGGGTGACGTGATGTCAGGCAAACCGGCGCGGCCCCTTCGCGCAAGCCGACGACGGCCGCACTCCGCCACCGGAATGACCACATTTCAGCCGGATCGAAGACCGGCCCGCCCCGCCCCGTCACGTGGGTGACCACCCGGACGCGGTGACGAAGCGGCGGCGAACCGGCGCCGGTGCGCCTCGCCGCTCCCCAGGCCTGTTCCAGGGGCCCCCTCGTCCCGCCGCGGCGTTCCAGGAGGCAACAAAAGCGCAGGTCACGAGGTGTTTCACCGTTCCAGCGTCCCGAACCGCCGGGCAGTGCTGGCGGGCGGGACGGATCCCGGGCCACTCTGTGGTCCGGCGGCGACCGGCACCGAGCCCGAGGGGCCGCCCGACCCGCCGGCCTCCGCGGAGGCGGCGGCCACGGCGGCCGACGCCGTCCGCCCGCCGCCGGGCGCGACCACCGCGCCGGACGCCTCCCACCACGCACCACCCGACCCAGAAGGAAGCCCTGCCATGCGCACCTCGAACCGCCGCCCGATCGCCGTCCTGCTGGCCACCGCCGGGCTGCTGGCCGCCGGGGCCGTCCCGGCCGCCGCCGTCCACGGCGGAGCGGACACCACGACCAGGTCCCACCCGTTCGTCGTGGCCCTGGAGACCGCCACGGGCGAGCAGTGG
Organism: Kitasatospora sp. NPDC127116; assembly: GCF_042677365.1. Lineage (NCBI taxonomy): Bacteria > Bacillati > Actinomycetota > Actinomycetes > Kitasatosporales > Streptomycetaceae > Kitasatospora > Kitasatospora sp. NPDC127116. Next base: position 3,292 of record NZ_JBHXTL010000189.1, on the reverse strand, counting down.
TGCACCGGCGCGCTGATCGCGCCGACCAAGGTGCTCACCGCGGGCCACTGCGTCGCCGAGGCGGCCGACCCGACCTCACTGCGGGTGATCGCCGGGCGGACCGACCTGACCGGCCCCGGCGGCCAGGTCCGCCGGGTGAAGGGCTACCGGGTGGACCCGCGCTACACCTCCGGCCTGGCCCACGACTCCGCCGTCCTCACCCTGGACCGCCCGCTGCCGCAGGCACCGGTCCGGGTCGCGCGGCAGGGGGACGAGACGCTGTACCGGTACGGCCGCACGGCCACGCTGCTGGGGTTCGGGCGCACCGGCTCGGACGGGCGGCCCGGCACCCACCTCAAGCAGGCGGAGCTGACGCTGGCTCCGCCGGCCTCCTGCGACCCGTACACCTCGCCCGGCGATTCGCCGCTGCTCAAGGTCTGCGGCCTGCCGCGGGCCGGAACGACGGACAGCGTCTGCAAGGGCGACTCGGGCGGGCCGCTGGTGGCCGGCGGCGTGGTGATCGGCGTGGTCTCCACCGGCAACAAGTACTGCGACACCCAGTACCCGGTCTCGGTGTTCACCCGGGCCACCGACGTCCCCGCGCAGCTGCTGTCCTAGCCGGTGGCCCATCGGGCAGTGCTTCCCCGGCCGAGGCACTCGTTCTCCGCCTCCGGGCGCGCCAGTGCGCCCGGAGGCGGACGCCCTAACCGCCGCAGGTCAGGTCCTTCGCGGGCAGCCGGCCCGTGGTCAGGTAGCGGGTGACGCCGCCGTCCGCGCAGGAGGGGCCGGCCACCACCACGCCGTGGCCCTCGCCGCCGGCCACCGTGACCAGCCGTGCACCGTGCAGCGCCCGCCGCATGCCCTGGGCCATGGACAGCGTCGCCTGCGGATCCCACTGGTTCTGCACGATCAGCGCCTTGACGTCGTTGTTCACCACGGTGGCCGGCTCGCCGCCCGCCTGCTTCCAGAACGCGCACGGCAGGATGTTCGCCCCCAGGTCGCCGGCCAGCGGGTACCGGGCCCGGTCACGGACCGCGTCCCGGCGGTACTGCTCGGGGTCGCGCGGCCAGTCGCGGGTGTCGCCGCAGAGGACGGCCCACGCGACGGAGACCGTGTTGTCCGCCGGAACGACCGACGGCACCGCCGGTGCGGCCGGCCCGCCCGCGGCGGCGGCCTTCAGCGCGACGATCCAGGGGGTGACGGCCTCGACGTGGACGAACGCCGCGTAGCCGGACCGGACGGCGTCGCCGTCGAGCGACCCGTCCCCGGTCGGGACGGGCGTGCGGTCGGCGTGGGCGACCAGGTCCCAGTACGTCCTGCGGACCTCCGCCGCCGTCGCCCCCAGTCCGTACGCCGCGTCGCGGGCGGCGGCCCACTCGGTCCAGCGGGTGAAGGCGAGTTCGGCCCCCGCCGACGCCTCCCGGAGCCCCCCGCGCCACACGAGCGACGGGTCGAGCGCGCTGTCGAGCACGAAGCGGTCCGAGCGCTGGGGGAACATCTGGGCGTAGACGGCGCCCAGGTAGGTGCCGTACGAATGCCCGAAGTAGGAGATCCTCCGCTCGCCCAGTGCCGCCCGGACGACGTCCATGTCCCGCGCCGTGTTGCGGGTGGTGATGTGCGGCAGCACGTCCCCCGCCTTGGCCCAGCACTTGTCGGCCACCGTCCGGGCCCAGGCCACGTCCTTCGCGAACGTCCCTGCCGAGTACGGGTGTTGGAAGGTCCGCTCGTCGGCCTTCAGGTCGCAGCCGATCGGTGAGCTCTGCCCGGCGCCGCGCGGGTCGAACCCGATCAGGTCGAACCGGTCCCGCACCTCCGCCGGCAGCAGCGGCTCCATCTCCACGGGCATGGTCAGCCCCGGGCCGCCCGGGCCCCCGGGATTCATCAGCAGCGCGCCGTGCCGCTGCTTCGCGCTGCCCGCCCTGACCCGCGACATCGCGATGTCGATCGTCCGGCCGCCGGGGTCGGCGTAGTCCAGCGGCACCTCGACCTTCGCGCACTCGAACGCCGCCGGGCGGTCCGCATCGCAACGCTCCCAACGGAGTTGCTGCTGCGCGTACCGCTGGAGCGGATCGCCCGCCGCGAACGCCGTCACGGGGGTGAGCGCCGCCAGCGCGGTCGTCACCGCGCCGGCGGTCAGCGCGGAAATCGTCCGTCCGTCTCGCAGAACCATGCCAGTCCTCTGTGCAGAATCGGTGCCTCGGAATTGCTTCCAGTCTCCGTTCCGCCGCCCCCGCACCCCGTACGGCGCGAGGATGGGTTCATGATCCAACCTGCGGCGTACGCCGCCGCGCCGACGTAGGGCCGCAGGCCCATGCCCCGTCATCTATTGGTCCGGACGGACGGACGGCCGGACCGGGGTGCCGGTGTCCACGGGGGGCGGTCACCCGGCGGAGTGGAGAACGGGCGAATCCCGGGCGGGGGCGCTCCGGCGGGCAGTACGGTGCCCGCATGACCGTGCTCGTCCGCCGTCGTCACATCGACTTCGGCCGCATCCACTCCACAGGCTGTCCGGTCATCGTCTGATCGCCCGCTCCGCCCGGCCGCGTCGTTCCGCGCCGTTCCGTTCCGCGCCGTTCCGTTTCGAACGGCACCGCCGCCGCCCCGTGCTGCCCGCTGCCCGCCCCTCGGCGTACGCGGCCCGCACCCGTGCGTGCAGGACGGAGGGCTCCCGCACGTCCCGGCCGACCACGATCCGACCGCACCGAAAGGACAGCCGTCCACCATGACCGAAACCGTCACCGACCACTACCTGCGCAACAACGCCGACTACGCCGCGGCCTTCGACGGGCCGCTCCCGCTCCCGCCGGCCCGCCGCACGGCCGTCCTGGCCTGCATGGACGCCCGGCTCAACGTCTACGGCGCGCTCGGCCTCGCCGAGGGCGACTCGCACGTGATCCGCAACGCCGGCGGGGTGGCGACCGACGACGCCATCCGCTCGCTGGCGATCAGCCAGCGGCTGCTCGGGACGCGGGAGATCATCCTCATCCACCACACCGACTGCGGCATGCTCACCTTCGGCGACGACGCCTTCCGCGAGTCGATCCGGGAGGAGACCGGCGTCAAGCCCCCGTGGGCCGCCGAGGCCTTCGCCGACCTGGATACGGACGTCCGCCAGTCGGCCGCCCGGATCCGCACCAGCCCCTTCGTCCCGCACACGGACGCCGTGCGCGGCTTCGTCCTCGACGTCGCGACCGGCCTCCTCAAGGAGGTCGTGCTCTGACCCGACGGCGTCCCGGGGGGGGGGGCCGGCCGGGCCCCCCCCCCCCGGCCCCCCCCCCGCGGGAAAAGGCCCGCGGGCGCCGGCGGGCCCGCC
>NZ_JBHXTL010000188.1:7291-14447 GCF_042677365.1 Kitasatospora sp. NPDC127116 | reverse complement strand
GATCCGCGGACGCGGGCGGCGCACGGCACACTGGGCGCAGCCGGACATCCGGTGCCGCATGAGGGGAGTGGTGTGATGGTGCAGGTAGCCGTGGTCACCTTCGACGGGTTCAACGAGCTCGACAGTTTCATCGCCTCCGCGCTGATCAACCGCTGCCGCAAGGACGGCCTGGAGGCCTTCATCACGACGCCCACGCCGCGGGTGACCTCGATGAACGGTGTCGAGGTCGCCGGGCAGCGCCCGATCGGGTTCGTCACCGAGGCCGACGTCGTGCTGATCGGCAGCGGGGTGCGGACGCGCGACGTGGTCGCCGACGCGCCGCTGCTCGCCCGGCTGCCGCTCGACCCCGCGCGGCAGTTGATCGGCTCCCAGTGCTCCGGCGCGCTGGTGCTGGCCCACCTCGGCCTGCTGGGCGCCATGCCGGCCTGTACGGACCTGACGAGCCGCCCGTTCGTCGAGGCCCGCGGCGTCACCGTGCTGGACGCGCCCTTCCACGCGGAGGGCAACATCGCCACGGCGGGCGGCTGCCTGGCCTCCCAGTACCTCGCGACCTGGGTGATCACCCGCACCCTCGGCGAGGACGCCGCGCGCGCCGTCCTCGACTACGTGGCCCCGGTGGGCGAGAGGCGGGAGACCGCCGACCGCGCCCTGCGCGCCGTGGGTGCCGTGGGTGCTTTGGGTGCGGTCCCCGCCGCCTCCGCGGCCCGGGCCTGAGCGGGCGAGGAGCGCGACGCAGGCGGCGATCGCCTACCTCGGGGGACGGTCGGCGTCGGTGCCGTCAGGGAGCCGCCGCACCCGGGGGGTTGAGCGGGCCCGGCCGGTGCGCGGGCGGGGCCCGGCGGCTGCGCATCGCCGAGCGCCTGACACCCTGGCCGCATGGACGCCGACGACCCGACCCCGGTCCGCCTCGACCACGTGCTGGACGGGCTGGCCGTGAACCCCGCCCTGCCCGCCGCGATGGTCCGGCGGCTGTTCGCCCGGCGGCACGGATTCGGGGAGGTGGCGGGTCGTGCGGACCTCACCGAGGACATGATCGACGAGATCGTCGCGACCGGCGACCACTGGCTCCTGCACAGTCTGGCCCTCAACGACCGGCTGCCGCACCGCTTCCGCCTGCGCCTGGCCGCCCATCCCGACGAGGGGGTGCGGGCCGCGCTCGCCGTCCGCGCCGCGACCGCGCCGAGGCGGATGCTGGAGCAGTTCGTCGACGATCCGGGTTCGAAGGTCCGCGAACACCTGGCCCAGTCGGACGGCACCCCGCCCGACCTGAGGGCCCGTCTCGCCGCCGACCCCGACCCGGCGGTCCGCGCCGCGCTGGCGAAGCACTGGACGCAGGCCCCGGAGGCGGTGCGTCGGATCCTGCTCACCGACCCCGAGCCGGAGGTCCGCGCCGCCGCCTGCTCCACCTGCTCCGCGCACCTGCCGCATCCGGTACCGCCCGCGGACCTGCTGCCGGCGCTGCTGGCGGACCCGGTGACCCGGGCGGGCGCAGTGGTCCACGCCGTCCTCGACGCGGACACCGCCCGGCGGCTCGCCGAGGACCCGGACGCCGGCGTGCGCGCCGAACTCGCCCGGCATCCCGACCTGCCGCCGGCGCTGCGCGAGGCCCTGGCCGTCGATCCGGCCCTGAGCGTGCGGGTGAAGGTCTTCGCCCGGCCGGACACACCCGGGCACGAGCGGGCACGGATCCACACCTCGGTCCACGAGGCGTCGCGGTCGACGGCCGAGCCGGGCTCCGACGCCGACGACGAGGCCTTCCTGCGCTGGTACGAGAACTCCTTCGCGCCCACGGAACTACGGATCCTGCGCCTTGACTGGGTGACGGCCGACCCGCTGCCGCACGTCGACTCGCCCTACGTCTGCTTCCGGGCCTCGGCTGCCGCCGCCAAGGACCTGCCCGCCGAGGCCGTGGCCCGACTGCTCGGCGACGAGGAGGAGTTGGTCCGCCTCACCATGGCGCACTCCGCCCCGCACCTGGTCGACCCGGCGACCGCCGAGGACATCGAGCGCCGCTACCGCCGACGCGACAAGTTCACGTTCTGGTGGGACAGGGCGCAGGTCCTGCCGTTCCCCCCGCAGACCCTGCGCCGCTTCGCCACCGACCCCCAGCCCCGGCTGCGCTCCCTCGCGCCCCGCGATCCGGACCTGCCCGCGGAACTCGCCGGGCAGCTGGCCGACGACCCCGAGGAGTGCGTGCGCCGGGCCGTCGCCGCCCACCGCAACCTTCCGCTCCCGTCCCTGCTGCGCCTGCTCGCCGACCCTTCCGAACACGTCGCGCGGGCCGCCGCCGCCTCGCCGTTCCTTCCCGTCGAGCACATGGAGCGGCTGCTGACCGGGGCGGGCCTGTAGCCGTTGCGGACCCGCCGTCAGGCCCTCGGGCCCCGAGTCCAGTCCCCTCAGGGCCTTCGGTCCGCCGGCCCGGCCTCGACCCGTCGCGGCACGCGCACCGGCGCGAGGAACTTCTCGTTGAGGACCAGCAGCCACGCCAGCGCGATGATGCCGACGATCGGGAGCCCGAGCAGCAGCAGGAGGAAGAGGATCGGGTGCTCGTGGCTGAACGCGTCGGCGTTGAGCCCGAAGAGCGTCACGGGACCGGCGACGACCAGCGGCACCACCAGCCAGCAGAACAGGTAGGTGCGGATCACCTCGCTCGCGCGCAGCTCGGCCTCGCCGAGGAACACGTACTCGGTGGTGGTCGTCGAGGCGCCGCCCCGTCCGGGGACGTCGACCGTCTCGCCCTCCTTGACGTAGTAGCGGCCCAGCGGCCGGATCGGCAGCATCAGCACGGTGAACCAGTGGGTGGCGAAACAGGCGCCCTGGGCGTCCACGCGGGTCTTGCCCAGCATCGTGCGCCCGAATCCGTTGACCGTGCCCAGCCGTGGTGCCGCGCGCAGCGGCCTGACCTTGTCCGGCATCCGCCCCCCTCGTCCCCTCCCGGTGACAACTCTCGACCCCAGCATGCCAGTCGCCTGCGACAGCGTGCCCGCCGGGGCGTAGAACCCCGGCCCGGGCAGGTCACTGAAGGATCCTCGGCAGCCCGTCGGACGGGCCGACGTCCCACGGGAGGCGTTCGCGCGCGGCGGTGCGGGGGAGGGGGGTTCGTCCGCGCGTCGCCGCCCGGAGGCGGGCGGCGACGCTCAAGTGCCCTCGGCCGGCGTCGAATTCGCCCGCGCGGACGGCGGGAGAGAGGAAGGGAAGGGTAGGGCCGCCGGGGTCCTTGGAGCCGCGGACGGGCGTGAGACCGGGGTTGCCGTCGGCGACTTCGATGCACTGGCCGCCCTGTCCGTTGCGGGTGCTCCTGCGACAGGTGACGGGAGTGCTGCTCTTCCCTCCTGGCCGGGCGGTGGAGCAGGAAGTCGGCGGGGCCGACTTCTCATGCGAGGCGTTCGGGGGCGGTGAGGTGCCGGCCGTCATGGGAGCGGATGCGCGTGAGGCCGGGGCGCAGGGCATCGAGGACGCGGACGGCATAGACCTCGGCCATGCGGTCGGTGACCTCGTCGGGGGTCAGCCAGGCGATGGCGGTGGATTCGGAGGAGAGTTGTTCGGCGCCGTCCTCGGGGTGGCACCGGAAGACCAGGGCGACGATGCCGCGGGTCATGTTCTTGTAGACGCCGGTGAGCCGGTCGACGCCGACCTTGAGCCCCGTCTCCTCGTGGATTTCGCGGCGCAGGCCGTCCTCGATGGTCTCGGTGAGTTCGAGGACGCCGCCCGGAGGCTCCCAGGTGCCATTGTCGGCCCGCCGGATGGCCAGCACGCGCCCGTCCTCGCGAACGACCACGCCCGCGACGGACACGGAGTGGAGCGGCATCGGGGCGGGCCGGCAGGCGTCGTGGCTCATGGACACGAGGACAGAAACCTCGCCCGCCCCCTCGTCCGCATGCGCCCGCTGCCCTCGTCGGGGCGGCGGGCGAACCGAGAGACGCGGGTTCAGGCGCTGGTACGGGCCGGGTTGGTGGGAATGCCGCTGCCCCGGGACCAGAGTTCCTCGATGTGCTCGGCGAAGCGGTCGAACATTCCGTTCTCCTCGCTGCGCCGCAGGTGCATCAGCGGGGAGTCGTGGCCGACGGTTCGGGCCAAGTGCGGGGTGACCAGGGCGTGTTCGTCGAATCGGAAGACGGACAGGCCGATGTGGTTCGGGCCGTCCTCCGGGGAGCTGAAGTGGGCCTCGACGCCCTGGGTGCCGGAGAGTTTGGACAGGTGCTCCAGCGTGACCCGGATCCGGGTGGACACGGTGAGGGCCACGTCCTCGATCTGCTCACGCCGACGCGTCGTCTCGGACCCGGGATCGCCGAGGAGGAAGCGGATGCGGCAACCGCTCTCGGCCTTGCGCCGCAAGGTCTGGAGGAGGGCGGGTTGCTCCAGCCGGACGAAGTAGTTGGTGTACCCGGCGAGGAAGACCTCGGACCGAGCCTCGGCGATCAGCTGCGCCCAGACCGACCGAGGGCAGGCCGACCGGTACGGATAGACGGCGAACACCTCCCGGTCGTGCCCGGTCTTGACGTTCGCCCGGACGCTGTTGGGCCAGATCACTCGTTCATCAACCCTGAAGCCGCGCAGACACCGATACGGTTCCGCTGATGCGGCACCAGTGCCGCATCAGAGAGCCGGCGTTCCACTGTCCTAGGTGTACACCGACCCGGGCGGCGAAGCGCAAGTGCCCTCAGGGGGCGTCGAACTCGCCGGTGCGGACGGCGGAGACGAAGGCCTGCCAGGCGGGAGCGGGGAAGAGGAGGGCCGGCCCGTTGGGGTCCTTGGAGTCACGCACGGGCATGACACCGCTGAAGCCGTCGGCGACCTCCACGCAGCCGTTCTGGCCCCCGCTGTAGGTGCTCTTCCGCCAGCCAGCGTGGGTCAGGTCAACATCCATCCTCATAGCCCTTCCGTACCGCACGGATCATCTCCATAGATGCGGCCTGATTCAGTGCCTCGATCTGAAGCCGATCGTAGCCCCTGAACAGTGGAAGGACAGTGTCGATATCGCGATCAAGGTAACCGCGGACTTCGGTCTCGCCGTACCCGAGCAACTTGCGGTCGGGCATGGTCAGCAGGGTCACATGGGAGCTGAAAGGCCGTTCCTCGCCCAGGGAGTACGGGGCGACCTGAATGATCACGCTCGGGGTGGCGGCAAGCCGCTCAAGGTGCTGTAGCTGCTCGATCATCACCTTGGCTCCGCCGACAGGTCGGCGCAGGCAGCTTTCATCGAGAACTGCATGAAGTAGAGGGGTCGGAGTGCGGGCCAGGAGTTGTTGGCGCGTCATGAGGAAGGCGACCCGTTCCTCGGCCTGCTCGGGAGTCGCGGTGCCGCGCCTGATGTTGGCCGCTTCCCAGGCGCCGGCGTAAGCATGGGTCTGCAGCAGCCCGGACACGATGTCGATCGAGAACAGCCGCACCTCTGCGGCGCGGTTCTCGTGGTTGGCGTATTCCGGGAAGCCCGGCACGAGCGCGGTGTGCTTGTGCTGCCACCACATCAGCATCAAGGTCCCGCCCGTTTCCAGGACTTCGTCGGCCTTGGTAGCAAACTTTTCACTCGGCGGTCGGTGCGCAAGTTCAACGAACGAGACGTACGAGGCGCTGACTCCGCATTTGCGCGCGAGCTGGTGCTGCAGGAGGCCTTTCGCCTTGCGTGAGTTGCGGAGTTGGATGCCGAAGGGGGCCCAGGGGCTGGATGACGGGTCGATTTCCTTGATGTTCACCATGGGGGCTCCGACTCAACGTGGCCTCGAAGTCAAGTTGTTTGCGCTTCCGATGCTAGGTGAGTCCAGGCCACCATATGCACAGAACGTGAAACTCCGATCGCAGAGGGTTCCCCATGCCCCACGACCAAGCCACCCGCCTCCCCGGCTACGGCGTCCGGTTCGACGCCACGGCCGACCGCTACCGGGTCCGCAACGAGATGACGGGGGAGTGGCTGTGCCGGCCCACCGGCGAACTCGCCGCCTTCACCTTCTTCGGGGACGCGTACAGCGCCTGGCGCGCCTTCGAGGTCCACAAGCGGCCAGGGGAGTGAGCACCTTGTCCTCCACCCTCTCCCGCGCGACCGCCGAGCAGCGCCGGCAGGCCGCCGACGTGCTGGACGACCTCGCCGCCGTCCTCGTCCTCGTCCACGGCCGGCGCGCCGCCTGAACCCCGCCCGAACCCACCGATTAACCGGTGGCTTTTCCGGCCCCCGTCCGTGGAAGCTGAGCGCATGAGCTCGACCCGTCTTCCGACACCGCACACACCCGGGACCGGGACCGGGACCGGGACCGGGCGGCCGTCGAACGGATCCTGGGCCGCCCCCTGAACCGCGACTGGCCCGCCGGTGCACTGCCCCCCGGTACCCGGGTCACCGTGGTCCGCGACCCGCAGTGGGACGGCCCGTGGCAGGTGGAGTTCACGGGCACCATCGACCCGATGGGGGCGCCGGAGCCCGCCGGCGACCCGCGGGCCGAGGACGGCGAACCGGCCTACTGGGTCGCCTTCGACGCACCGCAGTACGACGGCGCCGGCGAGGGCCCCTACCGCAAGGCCCAGATCTGGGCCCGCCACCTGCGCGGCGCACCGGAAACGGACGCGTGACCATCGACGGATAGCTCTCACTGAGAGCTAAAATGGGGATATGACCGCGACAGAGCCGCAGACGCTCGACGTCGCGCCGGCGGACGAGTTCTCCACCCTCCTCGTCGGCATCCAGCGACTGGTCCGCCGCCGCCTGCGGCAGACGATGGACGAACCCCGCCTGCGCGGCGCCCAGGTCGAACTGCTGCGCCTGGTGACGGAAACCCCCGGACTGCGCGTCTCCGAGGCCGCCGAGGAGCTGTGCCTGGCCGGCAACTCGGTGTCCACCCTCGTCAACCAGCTCGTCGCCCTCGGCCTGCTGCGCCGCGAGACCGACCCCGCCGACCGCCGGGCCGCCCTCCTGCACGCCACCCCCGAGGCCGTCGAGCGGATCGAGGCCTGGCGCCGGCGCCGCCGCGCGCTGATGGAGGACGTCGTCGCCGGCCTGCCCGCCGACCGGCGCGAGGCCCTGGCCGCCGCCCTGCCCGCCCTGCGGCAGGTCGCCGAAGGCCTGCGCACCCTGCCCGCAGCACCCGCAGCACCCGCAGCACCCGCAGCACCCGCAGCACCCGCAGCACCCGCAGCACCCGCAGCACCCGCAGCACCCGCAGCACCCGCA
>NZ_JBHXTL010000188.1:0-7193 GCF_042677365.1 Kitasatospora sp. NPDC127116 | reverse complement strand
ACCCGCAGCACCCGCAGCACCCGCAGCACCCGCAGCACCCGCAGCACCCGCAGCACCCGCAGCACCCGCAGCACCCGCAGCACCCGCAGCACCCGCTACGCCCGCAGCACCCGCTACGCCCGCAGCACCCGCTACGCCCGCAGCACCCGCTACGCCCGCAGCACCCGCTACGCCCGCAGCACCGGCAGCACCCGGAGGACCCTGCGGGGAGGAGGAGCCATGAGCACCGAGGACGCGGTGGTGTGCCAGGGCCTGGAGTACGTCTTCCGCCACGGCCACGGCAGGACCACCCGGGCCGTCGACCGGATCGACCTGACCGTGCGCACCGGCGAGGTGTTCGGCCTGCTCGGCCCCAACGGCGCCGGCAAGACCACCACCATCCGCGCGATCACCACCCTGCTGCCCGTCGGCGCCGGCATGGTCCGCGTCTTCGGCCACGACGCCACCCGCCACCCCATGCAGGTGCGCCGCCTGCTCGGCTACGTCCCCCAGCAGCTGTCCGCCGACGCCGGGCTGACCGGACGCGAGAACGTCGCCCTGTTCGCCCGCGTCTTCGACGTCCCGCGCGCCGAACGCGCCCGCCGTGTCGCCCAGGCGCTGGCCGCCGTCGACCTCACCGAGGCCGCCGAGCGGATGGCCGCCACCTACTCCGGCGGCATGGTGCGCCGCCTCGAACTCGCCCAGGCCCTGGTCAGCGCCCCGCGCCTGCTCGTCCTGGACGAACCCACCATCGGCCTGGACCCGATCGCCCGCACCGGCGTGTGGGAACGCGTGGACGCCGTACGCGCCGCCACCGGCATGACCGTCCTGGTCACCACCCACTACATGGACGAGGCCGACCGCCACTGCGACCGCATCGCCCTCATGGACCGCGGCCGCATCCGCGCGCTCGGCACCCCCGCCGAGCTCAAGGAGCAGGTCCACCGGGCCGACCCGGCCCGGCCGGACCCCACCCTCGACGACGTCTTCCGCCACTTCGCCGGCCGCCAACTGGCCGACGCGACCGAAGGAGACTTCAGCGATGTCCGCCGAACCCGCCGCACCGCGGGCCGCGTCGGCTGAATCCGCCGGCGCCGCCGGTCCCGCCGGCCCCGACCTGTCCCTGCTGCTGGTGCCCCCGCGCGCCCGCACCGGCTGGCGCCTGGTGCCCGCCCGCATCGGCGCGATGTGCGCCGTCGAACTGCAGAAGCTGCGCCACGACCGCACCGAGCTGTACACCCGGGCGGTCCAGCCGGCGCTGTGGCTGCTGATCTTCGGCCAGACCTTCACCCGCCTCAAGGCGATCCCCACCGGCGGCATCCCGTACCTGGACTTCCTCGCGCCCGGCATCATCGCCCAGTCCGCGATGTTCATCGCGATCTTCTACGGCATCATGATCATCTGGGAGCGGGACTCCGGAGTCCTCACCAAACTGCTGGTCACCCCGACCCCGCGCGCCGCCCTGGTCACCGGCAAGGCCTTCGCCGCCGGGGTGAAGGCCGTCCTGCAGGCCGCGGTGGTGGTGCTGATCGCCGCCGCCCTCGGCGTCGCCATGACCTGGAACCCGCTGCGGCTGCTCGGCGTCGTCGCCGCCGTCCTGCTCGGCTCGGCGTTCTTCTCCTGCCTGTCGATGGCCATCGCCGGGATCGTGCTCACCCGCGACCGCCTGATGGGCATCGGCCAGGCCATCACCATGCCGCTGTTCTTCGCCTCCAACGCCCTCTACCCGATCGCCCTGATGCCCGGCTGGCTCCAGGCCGTCAGCAAGGCCAACCCGCTCAGCTACCAGGTCGACGCGCTGCGCGGCCTGCTCATCGGCACCCCCTCCCACCTGCTCCTGGACTTCGCCGTCCTCGCCTTCGCCACCCTCCTCGGCATCGCCGCCTCCTCCGCCCTCCTCGGGCGCCTCGCGCGCTAGGAGGGCAGGAGGGAACGGACCCCGGACCTGACGGCGTCCCGGGCCACGGTGCCGGGAAACCCGGTGACAAGCGCGCGCCGCACCGGGAGACTTCCTCCCGACAGGCCGACAGGCCGACAGGCCGACAGGCCGACAGGGCAGCAGAGCAGCAGAGCAGCAGAGCGGCAGAGCGGCAGACGGACGGGCCGCCGGGCCGACGGGCCGAACACCGGGAGGCAGCACCGTGGCACTGGCCAGGAAGGGCGCGCGCCGCATCGTCGTCGACGGCGTGGCGTACCGCTGGCGCGTCACCAAGCAGCACTGGTGCTGCGACTTCGAGGGCAGCACCCTGGGCTACGCGGTGGAGGACGCCGCCCACCCCGCGACGACGCTCGTCGTGGACACCGGCCGACCCACCCGGCACACCCCGGACGCGGTGCCCGCCCACGTGGTCATGCCGCGGGAGGTCGCCGCGGGCATCCGCTCCGCGCGCACCGAGGGCTGGACGCCCACCGCCAACGGGTCGCCCTTCAGGCTGCGCCTGTCCGCCGCCGGACCACCGGCCGCCTGACGGGGGCCGGTGGTCCGGCCTGCCGCGCACGCCGCGTCGCCGGGACCGTCGCCGCGTCCGCGCCCGTGTCCGCGTCCGTGTCCGCGTCCGTGTCCGTGCGGCCTCCAGGTGTGCGGGGCCCGGGCGCGCGGGTCAGGAGAGCCAGTCGGCGTAGCGGGTGGGGGCGAGGCGGGCGCGGGGATCGGTCAGGACGTCCCCCTTGACGACGGCGAACATGCCGGCGGTGGGGTCGGTGACGACGGTACGGCTGTCGCCCTTGCGGGACAGGGTGATGCGCCCCAGCTCGTCCAGGGGGAAGATCTCGGGGCCCGCGATGTTGCGGATGCCGCCCAGCGGGGCGCCCGCCGCGACCTCCGCCACCGCACGGGCCACGTCCGCGGAGGCGATCGGCTGGACCGGCGTGGCGGGCAACCGGACGGTGTCGCCGTCGGCGGTCCAGGACAGGACGGCGTCCACGAAGTCCATGAACTGCGTCGCCCGGACGATCGAGTAGGGGATCGGCCCGGCCGTGAGGATGTCCTCCTGGAGCACCTTGGCGCGGTAGTAGGCCAGCTCCGGCACCTGGTCCACGCCGACGATCGAGAGGATGACGAAGTGGCCGACGCCACCGTCGCGGGCCGCGGCCAGAAGGTTCTCCATCGAGGTCCGGAAGAAGTCGAGGGAGGCCTCGTCGAAGGTCGGGGAGTTCGTCAGGTTGACGACGACGTCGGCCCCCGCCACCGCCTCGGTCAGGCCCCGGCCGCTGATGACGTCGGCTCCGGTGGACTTGGAGTGCGGTACCGCCTCGTGCCCGGCGGCGTTCAGATCTTCGACGACCTGCGAGCCGATCAGCCCGGTACCGCCGATGACCGCGAACCTCATGACATGCCTTTCGTCGGGACCATGTCCGCAATATGGCATATGAACCCCGTGCGGGCCTGGCGTGCGCCCACCCGGGCGGGCCGTTCGCCGCGGTCGCGGGAACCGGGCGGGGAACGGGCGGGGAACGGCGCCGGCGCCGGTCCGTGGTGGCGGCGGGCGGTGGCGGCGGGCGGTAAATCCCTTTGCCCGGCGCCGCTTTGCGGCCCGACACTGGGCGCATGCTCGGATTCGTCAGCACCGACAACGAAGCCCTCGTCTCCTGCCTGGGCGACCCCCAGCGCACGGTGGCCGCCTACCGGGAACTGCTGCGCCGCGGGCAGGACGTGCTCGGGTCCGTGCGGGCGGGCCTGTCCCACGAGAACGCGGCCGTGCGGGAGGGCTGCTGCCGGCTGCTGGACCACCTGGTCGACACCGAGTCCATGGACCAGCTCGTCGCCATGGCCGATGACCCGGACGCCCGGGTGAGGACCGCCGCCTTCCACGCCCTGGCCTGCGACCGGTGCAAGGGCGACACGTGCGCACCGGGCGCGGACCGGGTCCTCGAACCCGGGCTGCGCCACCTGGCCGACGATCCCGATCCGGGCGTGCGGGCCATGGCCGCCGAGCTCGTCGGCCGCTTCGCCCGCACCGAGCCCCGGGCCGTGGCCGCCCTGCGGGCCTCCCACGACCGGGACCCGAGCCCGGCGGTCCGCAAGAAGGCGGGCTGGTACATCCCCGGCGGCGCGATCTACGAACGCGCCGCCGCCCGTACGGCCCGGTGAACGGGCCCGGCAGCGGGCCGGGTCAGGACACCGGTCGGACGCGGGTCGGATACCGGTCGGACGCCGGTCGGGCGCCGGTCGGGCGCAGGTCAGGCGTCGGTGTGGCGCACGGGGTGGCCGTCGGGGCCGGTGGTGAGCCAGGAGCCGTCGCCGAGCGGGTGGATGTCGTACGGGTCCGTGGTGCGGGCGTCGAACTCGCCGTGGACGCGGCCGGTGCGGGCGTCGAGGCGGTAGTGGCGGAACCAGTCCTCCTCGTCCTCGTCCTGGCCGACGAGGGTGGCGACGACGGTGTCGGCGCTCAGGTGGCCGCCGCTCCATTCCAGGAAGACCGTGTCCGGGTCGTGCCCGAAGTCGGCGGCGGTGCGGGTGAACAGCACGTCGCCGTCGGGGAAGGCGTGGACGGCGAGGTCGTTCTGGGCGTGGTCGACGGTCAGGAACCGGTGGCCGTCGGGTGACAGGTCGATGAGGCACCGGTCGTCCCAGGGGTAGCGGGCGAGTTCGATCCGGCCGCCGGTCAGCGACGCGCGGTGGATCACGCTGCCGTCCTGCCCCTCGCCGACGTTGAGGAGGACCTGGCCGCTCGCCGGGTGCGCCCGCTGCACGGCGCCGTGCCCGACCGTCTCCAGGTCGGCCCGGGCGAGGACGGTCCCGGTCGCGGCGTCCACGGCGACCCACTGGTCCGGGCGGCCGCGCCCGGCCATGGCGTCGGGCCGGTAGACCCACAGCACCCGCCCGTCCGGGGACAGTTCGCAGCCGGGCCGGTGGCCGAAGACCTCGTCCGCCTCCGGCTCGAACCGCGAGCGCCACAGCTGCGCGCCGTCCGCCCCCACGCAGACGGCCGCGTCGAGCGTGGTGTAGTGGGCGCGGCCCAGGTCGGCGGCGACGGCGTGGCCGACGGCCTCGTCCCCCGGCAGGGGCCGGAAGGCCGCCACGGGGGACAGCGCTCCCACGGCGCCGGCGTGCGGGGCGTAGGCGTGGACGAGCCCGTCGACGAGCCGCGTGGCGGGCCGGACGGCACGGGGGGAGGACACCATCCCCGGAGGCTACCCAACCCCCTGCCGCCGCCCCGCGCGGGGATTTCCGGCGGCCGGTTCACGCGGATGTACCGTGCGGCCTCTTACCCACGAGAGGTTCGCACGGGAGCGGACCGCTGAGAGGGAGGGCGCACGGATGGATCCGCTGACGGCCGCAGCCTTGGCGGCGGTATCGGGCGCGGGGGTGCGCATCACCGCGGTGGTGTGCCGGCACCTGCGACTGCGGTGGCGATCGCACGAGGAGTGCGCGCGCGGGAGGGTCATCGAGGCGCTTGCCCGGGTCCTGCCCGAGGGAGGCCGTTTTCGGGAGGTGCGCGGCGACGGGAGCTCGGTGACGCTGACGGTCCCGCGGCAGCCCGTTCGGCGGGGGTACGGGACGGGTGAGTGACAACGATGCGTACGACGCCGGTGTGTCCCGGCCCCTGCTCACTCCGCAGGGGCCGGAGGGTCTGCTGGCCGCCGACCGGCACTCGACGCGGGAGGACTTCGCGGAGTTCTACCGGCGTTTCACGCCGACGCTGGTCGGCTTCCTGATGTGGCAGGGCGCGCCGACGCGGCTGGCGGCGGATCTGGCCCAGGAGACGATGATCAAGGCTTTCCAGGGGTGGCGGCAGATCCGGTCGCCGGAGTCGTGGGCGCGCAAGGTCGCCTCCCGGGAACTGGTGCGGCACTTCAGCCGGGTCGAGGAGGACCCGGTCGAGCAGGTCCCCGAGACGACGGGTCTGATCCGGCGCTGTCCGGCCGAGTTGGCGGAGTGGGAGAGCCGGCACGAACTCGAGGAGCTGCTGGGTGGCCTTCCGCCCCGCCAGCGGCAGGTCCTGGCCTGGAGCGTGTCCGGCTACAGCCCGTCGGAGATCGCCGAGGAACTGGGGATCGAACCCGCCGCGGTGCGCGCCAATCTGATGAAGGCCCGCCGGGCGGTCGCCCTACGGATGAGGGACCGAGAGGAGGGGGCATGACCGGCAGGTCGGGGCCCGTGGCGGACGGCGGGGCGGTCAACCCGGACGACGAGGCGGTCAACCCGGGGATCACCGCGCGGCTGACGAGTCTCGTCAACGGCCTCGCCGGGTTGCTGGACCTGGAGACCGGTCTGGGGGAGGTCATGGTCCACGCCCGCCACGTCGCCCTGGTCGGGGAACTCGGCACCGTGATCGACCTGGAGACCGGTCTGGCCGAGGTCCTCCGCGAGAACCCGCGCAGGGGCGAGGCGCACGCCCGAGCCGACGGCACCGGGCGGGGACCGGGGCGCCGGGAACTCGACGGGGTCGTGCAGGCACTGGATCCCCAGGTCCGACTGGCCCTGCGCCGACACCCGGTCATCGTGGCCAGCATCCGGGGCGGACTCGTGTCGCGGGCGGTGGACCTGGCCCTGCAGGTCGACCGTGACCTCGCACGCGCCCTGGTCCTCGCGCACGCGCTCGCCCGCACCGTCGCCGACGACCTCGGTCATCTGATCGCGCTTCCACGTGATGTCACCCTGGCCCGCGAGCTGTACCTCGCGGTCGACTTCGCCCTGCACCACGCCCACGACGTCCCCCGGGCACTGACCCGGGCGCGTGTCCTGGCCCACGACCTGGCGCACGATCTGGCGCACGATCTGGCGCGGGACCTCGCCCACCACCGCGCCCAGGACCTCGCGCACGCTCTCGCCCGGGATCTCGCCCGAGCCCTCGCCCGGGACCTCGACCGTGCTCCCGTGCGGGAGCTCGCGCGCGCTCTGGCGCGGGACCTCGATCACGCGGCGGGACCGCTGCTCGGCCTGCCGGGCTGCGGTGCGCTCGGCGCCCTGCTGCTGGACGGTCCGCTCGACGACTTCACCCGGGCCGACCTCAGCGACGTGGACCTGACCCGCGTCGATCTGGCCGGCATGCGCTGGTCCGTGCAGGGCACCCGGTGGCCGTCGGCGACCGATGCCGAGCAGCTCAAGAGCGGGTCACGGGAGAGCCCGCCGGGCTCCGGCGTCTATGTGATCCGGCCGGGGACGTCGACGACGGACTTCACCAGGGTGTGAATCCGTCGGCGCAGGGGGTTCAGGCGTCCGGACAGTCCGGGACCGAGGGCGACGGAACGGCCGCCGAGGGCCTCCGCCA
>NZ_JBHXTL010000187.1:0-14567 GCF_042677365.1 Kitasatospora sp. NPDC127116 | reverse complement strand
GCCGAGCGGTGCGCCCTCGGCCGCCGCCACCGCACCCGGGGGCGCGGCGCCCGGGGCCACCACGCCGGGCCCCGGCGGCGCCGCCTCCGGGGCCCCGGCCGCGACGGGCGGCGCCTGATGGCCGTGATCGCGGTGGTCGGCGGCCCGGGCGCACCGGGAGCGACCACCACCGCCCTGGCGCTGCTGCTGTCGTGGCCGCTGTCGCCCGGCCGGCGGATCCTGCTGGTCGAGGCCGACCCGGACGGCGGCGCGGTGCTCGCCGGCGCCCTGGAGGGCCGGGTCGAGGCGGTGTACGGGCTGCGCAACCTGGCCGTCGCCGACCGGCGCGGACTGCTCACGCAGACCATCTGGGAGCAGCTGATCGACCTCTCGCCCGAGGGCAACGCCGAACGGCTGCTGCTGCCCGGGCTGACCGACCCCACCCAGGCGCCCGGCCTCGCCTACACCTGGGAACCGCTCGCCGAACTGCTGCACGGCGTGGAACGGCAGGGCTACGACGTCATCGTGGACCTCGGCCGCTCCGGGGCCACCGGCCACAGCGCGGTGCTCGCCCGCCGCGCCGACGCGGTGGTGGCGACGGTGCGCACCACGCTGCGCGGGCTGAGCTCGGTCCGGCCCCGGCTCGCCGCCCTGACCGAGGACCTGGCCACCGCAGGCACCGGCGCGGACGCGCTCGGGCTGCTGCTGGTCGCCGAGGGGCCGTACACGAGGGCGGAGGTGACCCGCGAGCTCGGGCTGCCGGTGCTCGGGGTGCTGCCGCACGCCACCCGGACGGCGAAGGTGCTCTCCGACGGCGGGGACACCGGCGACCGGCGGTTCATCCGCTCGGAGCTGATGCGCACGGCGCGGTCGGCGGCGGACGAGGTGCAGCTGCTGATCCGCCGTCGGCGCCAGCGGCTCGCGCCGGGCGCGGCGCAGGACGCGGTGCCGGCCCGGCTGACGGCGGGCGGCCCGGCGGCGGCCCCGGTCGCGGCGGCGGTGCCGATGCCGCCGGTCCCGACGGCTCCGGTGCCGGCCCCGCCGATACCGACCCCGCCCGTGCCGATGGCGCCGCAGCCGTCGGTGTCCGTGCCCGTTCCCGGGGCCGGGCCCGTGCCGTCGTCCGGGCCCGTGCCGTTGTCCGGGGCGGGGCCGTTGTCCGGGACGGGGCCGGTTCCTCCGCCCGCGTCCGCGCCGGGCCCGTACGGGCAGCCGGCGTACGGGACGGGCGGCCAGTCCGACCACGGGCAGCCGGGGTACGTCCAGCCGGGGTACGCCCAGCCGGGATACGGGACGGGCGGCCACGGCCCGTCGCCGTACCCGCCGGGAGGGTACGGCACGGCGGCCCACGGCCGGTCCGTGCACGGCCGGTCCGGCTACGGGACGGCGGAGGGCGAGCAGCCCTCGTACGCCCCGCCGCAGCCCGTCCCGCCGGTGATCACCACCGGCCCGGTGGCGCCGCTGGCCGGGCTGGCGCCGCAGCCGGCCGCGCCGGCACCTTTCCCGGCGCACGTCCAGTCCGCCCCGTACGGCGAACCGGAAGACCAGTACCCGCTCCAGCAGCCTGCGGTGACGAATCGTCAGGACGACACGGGCGGGCCGTACCCGAACAACCCCGGGGAGGTGCTCCGTGCGCGGTAGCCCCCTGCACCAGCGTCCCGCCTCCGATCCGGCCGCGCTGCCCTGGGCCGCGCCGCCGCCCGGACCGGTCGTCCCGCCGCACGGGTACCGGCCGGGCCCGGTCGCGCCCCAGCCCGCCCCGGCGCAGCCCGTCGCGCCCCAGCCCGTTCCGCCCGGCGCGGCCGGGCCCGCCGCCGTGCCCTCCCAGCTGCCCTCGCTGGACCTGCGCGGTTCCGCCACCCGGCCCGCCGTCGACCCGCAGGTCGCCCGGGAGCTCAAGCGCCAGGTCGCGGCCGAACTGCACCAGCAGATCACCCGGTTGACCGCCGCCTCCGGCTCCGATCCGGACCGCGCCACCCGCCGCCAGCGCGGCCGGGCGCTGATCGAGGAGGCCGTCGCCCGGTGGTCCGACGCCTATGCGCAGACCCACGGCATCCCGCCCACCCGCGAGCAGGACCGGGCCCTCGCCGAGGCCGTCTTCGACCTGCTGTTCCGGGCCGGCCGGCTCCAGCCCTACCTGGACGACCCGGAGATCGAGAACATCCTGATCAACGGCTGCGACGACGTCTGGGTCTCCAAGGTGCACCAACCCCTGCGCCAGGTGCCGCCGGTGGCCGAGAACGACGCCGAACTCATCGAACTGCTCCAGGACCTGGCCCGCCAGCACGGCGGCGGCGAGCGCAGCCTCTCCACCGCCAGCCCGACCCTCGCGCTGCGCCTGGAGGGCGGCATGCGCCTCCAGGCGCTCACCGAGGTGACGCCCCGCCCGTACATCGCGATCCGGCGCCACCGGGTGGCCTCGGCGACGCTGCCCGAGATGGTCGAACTCGGTACCCTGGACGCCACCCTGGCCGCCTTCCTGGCCTCCGCGATCCGGGCCCGGAAGAATGTGATGATCACCGGTACCCAGGGCGTCGGCAAGACCAGCCTGCTGCGCGCGATGGCCGCCGAGATCCCGCCGGACGAGCGGATCGGCACCCTGGAGTCGGAGTTCGAACTCTGGCTGCACACCCTCGGCCACCTGCGCCAGGTCGTCCCGATGGAGGCCCGCGAGGGCAACGGCGAGCGCGTCGAGGGGCGCCTGGCCGGGGAGTTGACCATCGGCGACCTCATTCCGGCCGCGCTGCGCATGACGCTCTCCCGGATCATCGTCGGGGAGGTCCGCTCCGGCGAGGTCGTCCCGATGCTGCGGGTGATGACCAACGGCGAGGGCGGCTCGATGTGCACCCTGCACGCCCGCGGCCCGCACATGGTCGTCGACCGCATCGCCGAACTCTGCCTGGAGTACGGCTCGCACATGACCGACTCGCTCGCCTACCGGCTCACCGCCAACGCCCTGGACCTCATCGTGCACGTCACCATGGTCGACGAGACCGCCGTCGGCGGCCGCCGGCACCGCTTCGTCTCCCACGTCCTGGAGGTCACCGGCCTCGGGGAGAGCGGCCGGCCCGCACTGAACACCGTCTTCGGCCCCCGGCCGGACCTCGGCGAGCCGCGGGCCGTCCCGCACACCCCGCCGCAGTGCCTGGACGACCTGCGCCGGGCCGGCTTCGACGCCTCGCTGCTCGGCTCCCGGTACGGGAGCTGGGCCACCCCGCTCCAGCTGCGGATCGGCGGTGGCGCGCGGTGATGCTGCTCTTCGCCCTCTGCGGGCTGGCGGTCGCGGGCGGCCTGGTCGCCCTGGTGGCCTGGGCCCGCGGCAGCGAGCCCGGCGCCGAGGACGGGGCCGAGCGGGAGCCCAACCCGCTGGCCGGCCGGATCCACGTGTTCTGGTACGGCGCCCCCGGGACGGCCGCGCACCGGATGGTGCGGCTGCGCCGCGTCCAGCTGCCGCTCGCGCTCGCCGGCGCGCCGCTGGCCTGGCTGTTCACCGGCATCCCGCTGACCGCGCTGCTGGTGCCGCTGGCCGTCTTCGGCCTGCCCTGGCTGTTCGACACCACCCGTCCGGACACCCACCGGATCGAGCGGCTGGAGGCGCTCTCCGAGTGGACCCAGCGGATCGCCGACGTGCTGCTGCTCGGCGTCGGCCTCAACCAGGCCATCGTCACCAGCCGCCGCACCGCCCCGGCCGCCCTGGAGGACGAGATCGGGGAGCTGGCCGCCCGGCTGCAGGCCCGCTGGCGGCCCGAGGAGGCGCTGCGCGCCTTCGCCGACAGCCTCGCCGACGCCACCGCCGACAAGGTGCTCGCCGCGCTCGTGCTGCGGGCCGGGGACAGCGGCCCCGGCCTGGCCCGCACGCTCTCCGACATGGCCGACTCGGTGCGCGAGGAGGTCCGCCAGCGCCGCGCCATCGAGGCGGACCGGGCCAAGCACCGGACCACCATCCGCTGGCTGGTCGGCATCATCGTGCTGGTCGTCACCGTCGGCTCCTTCAACACCGAGTACACCCGGCCGTACGGGACCTTCCTCGGTCAGGTGGTGCTCGCCGTGGTCGCCGCCCTGTTCGTGGCGATCATCGCCTGGATGCGGGCGCTGGCCTCCCACCCGCCGGTGCCCCGGCTGCTGACGCCGGACCGGCGCAGCAGGAGCGGGCGCCGGTCCGCCGCACCGGCGGCCGCGCCGGAGCCGGCCGAGCAGCTCGGGGAGGTCCGGTGATCTCGCCCTGGTCCGTGCTGGCCGGCGCCTTCGCGGCCGGCGGCCTCGCCCTCCTGGTCGCCGAACTGCGGCCGGCGCCACCGGACCTGCGCCAGGCGCTGGACCGGCTGCACGCCACCCCCGCCGACCGCGAGCAGGACCCGGACGAGCGGCCCCGCTGGTACGACCGGATCGGCGAGCGGTCCGTCCACCTGCGCGGGGTCTCCGTACCGCGCCGTGAACTCGCCCTGATCGGCCGCACCCCGGCCCGGTTCATGGTGCACAAGCTGCTGTTCGCCGCGCTCGGCCTGCTGCTGCCCGCCTACCTGGGGGCGATGGCCGTGCTGATGGACACCGGCCTGCCGTTCGCGCTGCCGCTGGTCGCCGGGCCGCTGCTGGCCGGGCTGCTCTGGTTCGTCCCGGACGCCGTGGTGCGCGGCGAGGCCAAGGAGGCGCGCACCGAGTACCTGCACGGCATCGCCGCCTACCTGGAACTCGTCGCGATGGAGCGGGCCGCCGACTGCGGCCCCGCCGAGGCGCTGCGCCGGGCCGCCGCGGTCGGGCAGGGCACGGTGTTCCGGCGGATCCGCGACGCCCTGGAGCGCGCGGCCACCGACCGGCTCCCGCCGTGGGCCGGACTCGACGCGCTGGCCGAGGAACTGGGGCTCAGCCCGCTCCAGGACGTGGCCGACATCATGCGGCTGTCCGGCACCGACGGCGCCGCCGTCTACGACACCCTGCGGGCCCGCGCCAAGGGCCTGCGCGGAGAACTGCTCGCCGAGGACCTCGCCCGGGCGAACGCCGACAGCGAACGGATGGTCGCGCCCGGGGCCGCGCTGACCCTGCTGATGACCGTCCTGATCGTCTTTCCCGCCCTGCACCAGATGCTCAACTGACCGTGCTCCACGGCCGGGTAACGTCCCCGACCGGACCTCGCAAGCCCGACCCGCCAGTTCAGAGCAGCCGGCACCACCACACCACACCGCCACATCCCCGGGAGAACCCGATGACCGCACGACTCGCCCACCTGGCAGACCGGGTGCTGCGACCCGCCCTGCTACCGGTCCAGTTCGCACTGATGCTGTTCACCCTGCGGCTAGGCCGGCTGCGGGCCGCCCGGGCGCGCGGCGACCGCGGTGCGATCAGCATCGAACTCGCCCTCGCCATCATCGCGTTGGTCTTCGTCGCCGGTGCCGTGGCGACGGCGCTCTACCTGCTGAAGGACAAGGTCGTCAAGAAGGTCGAGCAGGACCCGAACATGCCGGGCGGCGCGGGCGCGGGCGGCGCCACCCAGTGATGCGTCCTGCTCTCCGCCGCAGGGGCGACCGGGGGTCGATGAGCGTGAGCCTCGCCATCGTCTTCCCGGTCGTCCTGCTGCTCCTGCTGCTCGTCGTCCAGGCCGCGTTGCTCTGGTACGACCGGCAGGTCGCGCTCACCGCGGCCCGCGAGGGTGTGGACGCCGGACGGGTGCAGAGCAGCGCGACGGACGGCGAGAAGAACGAGGCGGCCCAGCGGCAGGCCCGCGACTTCCTCGACCGGCAGGGCGTGCGCGGGTACGTGGTGCGGACCGACGGCAGCACGGCCCAGACCGTCCGGGTCACCGTGGAGCTGACCCCGCCGCTGCTGATACCCGGGCTCAGGGCGCCCACCGTCACCCAGTTCGCCGAGGCGCCGCGCGAGCGCTTCGTGGCGCCGGCGGTGAAGCCGTGAGGAGTGAACCGCGGGCACCCGGCGGGTGGCGGCGGCCGCCGCGGCGGCGGTTCTGGTCGCGGCCGCGCAGGCGGGACCGCGGCGGGATCGCGATCGAGGCGGCGATCGTCGTGCCGGGGGTCGTCGGGCTGGTCCTGGTGGCCATCGCCGCCGGTCGGGTGCAGACCACGGCCGGCACCGTGGAGGCCGCCGCCCGGGCCGGGGCCCGGACCGCGTCCCTGCAGCGCAGCGTGGACGGGATGGACCAGCCGGCCAGGGAGTCCGCCCTCGCGACCCTGCGCCAGCAGGGCGTGTCCTGCCGCAACGGGGACGTGCGGGTCGGCAAGGGGGAGTTGAACCTGCCGGGCGGACCGGCCACGACCGTCACCGTCACGGTGATCTGCGACGTGGAACTGGCCGACCTGCTCGGCGGACCGTCCGGGGTACCCGTGACGAAGCACCTCGTCGGCGAGTTCACCTCGGTGGTGGACCGTTACCGGGGCACATGACGGCGCGCGGCGCCGTCGCCAGGAAGACGGGGGATTGGAGACGGCCCGTGCGGGGGAGACGCAAGCGGAGAGCGCCCGGGGGATGACACAGCGGTACCGAGTGGCGCCCGGTGGGGGCCGGTGGGGAGAACAGCGTGCGAAGTGGGGGGAGGGGACGGGAGTGGTGAGCCGTCTGCGGCGACGGCTGTCGGCGCGCCGGTCCGACCGGGGCGCGGTGGCCCTCTTCGTGGCGATCTGCGCGGCCTACGTCGTGCTCGTCATCGCCCTGGTGATCGACGCCGGCGGCCGGCTGCGGGTCGCCGAGCGGACCGACGCCTACGCCCTGGAGGCCGCGCGGGTCGGCGGCCAGCAGCTCGACCGGGCGGCCGTCCTGCAGGGCAAGGGCTTCAAGGTCCAGGAGAATTACGTCCGGGACGCCGCTGACGCCTATCTGCGCCTGTACGGCCTGCACGCGGGCGACATCGAGTTCTCCGGTGACGGCAAGGTCGTCACCGTCACCGTGCAGGCCGACTACCGCCCGGTCCTGCTGGGCGCCCTCGGGCAACGGAAGGTAACGGGCAAGGGCAGTGCGACCCTCGTCCACGGAGTCGAGAAAGCGGAGACCGACTGATGGCCGCGCCACGTGCCAAGGACCAGGCCCGTACCGCCCAGGCCCGCAACGGCCGGGCCGGGACGTCCCATCGCGCCGGCGGCGCCCGAAGGCCCGCCGCCCCGGCGCCCCGACCACCCCGCGGGCGCGGCCGTGCCGTGATCACCGCGCTCGGCGCGCTGGTCACCCTGCTCGCCCTGCTGTTGGGCGTCCCCGCACTGCTGCTGTACGGCACCCAGGCGGTCGCCGGGATGGGCGAGGTCGCCTCCGGCGGGGTGGGCGAGGCGCTCACCAGCCCGGACGACGGAAGCCTGTTCCTGTGGGCGCTGGTGGTGGTCGGCTGGCTCGCCTGGGCCTGCTTCGCGCTCTCCGTCCTGCTGGAGATCCCCGCCCAGTTGCGCGGCCGGATCGCCCGCCGCATCCCGGCCTTCGGCTGGAGCCAGCGGATCGCGGCCGGACTGGTCGGTTCGGTGCTCGCCCTGCTGCCGGTGGCCGGCTCGGCCTTCGCGGCCGTCCCCGACGCCGCCCACGGCCCGGTCGTCCAGGCGCAGTTGACGCCGGGCGTGCAGCGCGCCGCACTGCCCGCCGCGCAGGCCGCACCGGCCCCGACCCCGGCCGCCGAACAGCAGAGCACCTACACGGTGCGCGACGCCCGCCCGGCCGACAGCCTGTGGTCCATCGCCGAGCGCCAACTGGGCTCGGGCGAGCGGTGGATGGAGATCGCCAAGCTCAACGAGGGCCGGGCGATGGGCGATTCGGGCGTCCGCTTCGACGCCGAACGGCCGATCCAGCCCGGCTGGGAACTGCTGATGCCGGCGGACGCCAAGCCGGACGAGGCGAGGACACCGGCTCCGGCCCCCGCGCCGGCTCCCGCCGACCAGGCCCCGGCGCAGGGTGCCCCGCAGAACGTCCCGCAGTCCGGGACGGAGTCCGGGGGGCCCGGTGGCGCCGGTGGTGCGGGCGGATCCGGTGGGCAGCGGACCGTCACCGTCCAGGCCGGGGACAGCCTGTCGGCCATCGCCCAGCGGGAGCTGGGGGACGGGGAGCAGTGGCCGAAGCTGTTCGAGGCGAACAAGGGGGCGCAGGCCCCGGACGGGGAGCAGCTGACGAACCCGGACGTGGTCGTGCCGGGGATGGTGCTCACGGTGCCGGGCGCCGGCGGTGCCGCGCCGGCGCCGGCGCCCGCACCGGCTCCTGCCGACCAGGCCCCGGCACCCGCTCCGGCGCAGGGCGCACCCTCGCAGGGCACGCCGCAGTCGGCCCCCGCGCCCGCGCCCACGCACGCACCGGCCCACGCGCCCGCCCCCGCCGCGCACGCCGACCCGGCCCCCAGCGACGACTACACCGTCGCGCTCTCGGCCTCCACCGTCGGCGTCCTGCTCGCCGCCATCATGGTCGGCGCCGTCGCCCACAAGCGCGGCGGCCAGCAGCGCGCCCGCCGCCCCCGGCACCGCATCGCGATGCCCGACGCCGAGGCCGCCGCCTTCGAGAACGAGCTGATGGCCCGGCAGGACCAGGCCGGACTGGAACTGCTGGACCGCGCCCTGCGCACCATGGCCCGCAACACCGTGCGCGGCGGCAAGCGGCTGCCCGCCATCGTCGCCGCCCGGATCACCCAGGGCCAGACCATCGAGCTGCACCTGTCCGGCCCGGCCACCCCGATCGCGCCCTTCCGCGCCGCGCACGCCGCCAACGTGTGGTGGTGCAGCGCCGACTCGGGCGACCTGCTCAGCCCCGGCCAGGCCCGGCGGACCGCCGCGCCGTACCCCGCGCTGGTCACCCTCGGCACCTCGCCGGACGGCTCGGTGGTCCTCGCCGACCTGGAGGCCGTCCGGCTGCTCCACCTGTCCGGCCACCCGGACGACGCCCGGGACGTGCTGCGCACCCTCGCCGTCGAACTGGCCCACAGCCCGCTGGCCGACCGGCTCCACCTGCACCTGGTGGACCTCGCCGAGGAACTGCCGATCAGCGGACCGGCCGCCGAACGGGTGCACCGCCACCCCACCCTGGAGGCCGCGCTCGCCGCCCTCGGCCCGCGCACCGCCAAGGCCCGCGCCACCCTGGTCGCCGCCGAGGCCACCAGCCCGCGCGAGGCCCGCAGCCGGGGCCAGGCCGACGAGTCCTGGACGCCCGAGATCGTGCTCTGCGCCCACCAGCCCGGCGGGGACGTCCCGGCCGAGCTCGGACGCCTGCTCGACGCCCGCCCGCGCACCTGCGTCGCCGTCATCACCCGCGCCCCCGAGCGCGGCACCGGCCCGGTCGCCCGCTGGACCCTGCCGACCTCCGGGCAGGCCGCGATCCCGGGCCTGCACCTCACGGTCGAGCTCCAGCGGCTCAGCGGCCACCAGTACGACCAGGTCGCCGAGCTGCTCCGGGCCGCCGACGACTCCACCCAGCACCCGGCCCCGGCCTGGACCCTGGACGGGCCGGAGGACGACCCCGACACCGCCGAACTGCCGGCCGCCGTACCGGTGCTGGCCGCCGTCGGGGCCTCGGTCGGCGGGGCTTCGGCCGGCGGGGCTTCCGTCGGTGGGTTGTCGGTCGGCGGGGCCTCGGCCGGTGGTGCCTCGGCCGTCGGGGCGGAGGAGGGCGCGGACGCGGCCGCCGGTCCGCGGCTGCTCGCCCGGGTCATCGGCACCGGGGCCAGCCCGTTCGCGGGCACCGATCCGGTGACGCCCGCTCCGGGGCCCGCCGCCCTGCCGCCCGCGGCTTCGGCCGCGGTCCCGGCTCCGGCCCCAGCGCCGGTTCCGGCCGGTCCGGCGCGGTTCGTCGTCAACGGGCAGGGGAGGCAGGCGGCCACCGACGAGACCACCCGGGACCTGCGGCGCCCGGGCCTGCCGGAGGGCGAGGGGGCGGACGAGTCGGGGGACACCTCCTCGGAGTCCACGGCGACGGTCGTGCTCGCCGTCCAGCCGGTCGTCCCGAAGCCCGTCGTCCCGCAGTCCGTCGTTCCGCAGTCCGTGGTGTCGCCTCCCGTGGTGGCGGAGCCGGGGACGCCGGAGCCGACCGCGCCGGAGCGGGCCGAGGAGTCGGCGCCGTCGGCCGCGTCCGCCGCGGT
Source organism: Kitasatospora sp. NPDC127116 (assembly GCF_042677365.1). Taxonomy (NCBI): domain Bacteria; kingdom Bacillati; phylum Actinomycetota; class Actinomycetes; order Kitasatosporales; family Streptomycetaceae; genus Kitasatospora; species Kitasatospora sp. NPDC127116. Next base: position 4,549 of record NZ_JBHXTL010000187.1, on the reverse strand, counting down.
GCCCGCCGTCGCCGCCGGGACCGGTCCGGCCGGGACCGCCGGGACGGTCGGGACCACCGACACGGTCGGGACCGCGGACCCCGCCGGTACGGGGGAGTTCGAGCCCGCCGTCGAACCGGGCCCCGCCGCCGTCGCCCCGGTCGCCCGGACCACCCCCGGGCGCAGCGACAGCGACGACCTGCTCGCCATCCTCCGCTCCCCGGAGGCGCACGCCGCCCGCAACGCCCCCCGGATCCGGCTGCTCGGCCCGGTGGACGTCGCGGGGGTCCTCGGCACCGCCGTCCCCGGCGCGCTGCCCCGGCTCACCGAGCTGGCCGTCTACCTGGCGCTGCGTCCGGGGTCGGACCGCCACGCGCTCGACCACGATCTGCACCCCGGCGCGGCGCACCTCGACCCGCACCCCACCGCGGCCGACGCCAAGAGCCCGGTGGTGGCCAAACTCGGCGACCTGGCAGCCTGGTTCGGCACCTCCCCGGAGGGCCGCGCCTTCCTGCCCACCGAGGGCACCGAGGGGTACTCCTTCGCCCCGGCGGTCACCTGCGACTGGGACGAGTTCCGCGGCCTCTACCGGCGCGGCATGCGCAGCACCAGTGCCACCGCCGACGCGGCCCTCGCCCACGCCCTGGCCCTGGTCCGCGGGGCGCCGTTCGCCGAGGCCCCGCCGGCCTCGTACGGCTGGGCCGAGGCCGAGCGGCAGGACATGATCGCGGCGATCGTCGACACGGCCCACGAACTGGCCGCCCGGCGTCTGCAGTACGGCGACCACCGCAGCGCCGAGGCCGCCGTCTTCCGCGGCCTCGCCGTCGCCCCGGACGTCGAACTGCTGCACCGGGACCTCTTCTACGCCTACGCCTCGGCCGGCGCCCGCGACCAACTCCTGCGCGCCGTCAACCGGTTGGACGCGCTCAGCCGCCGGACCGGCCGGGACCTGGACGCCGACACCGTCGCCCTGCTGCGGGACCTGCTCGCGGGGTCCTGAGGTGGATCGCCGACTGCCCGGCCACTCCCACGGGGGTGGCCGGGCAGTCGTGTTGACGGGCCGACGGCGGATGTGACGGTCGTGTGGACATTCGGTACGGATGCGGCCGGCGGATCGATCGGTGGGCCGACCGGTGGGCCGATCGGTGGATCGGCGGCCCGGAGGACCGGGGGATCGGCGGGCCGGTGGCCGGTCAGACCGCCCGCAGCCAGGCGTCCAGGGCGGTGAAGTCCGCCTCGGTGAGTCCGCGTCGGGGATCCACCCGGTGGAGCAGGGCGCGGGCGGGGGAGTGGGCGGCGACCCAGCGGCGGTCGGGCTCGGTGATCTCGTCGTCCACCCAGGCGAACGGCCGCCCGTCCGCCCATGCGACCAGCGCACGGGTCTTCCAGTGCAGGCCGTCGGGCCCGTCCGGCCAGTTCGTGATGTCCGGCCGGTCCGTCGTCGCAGGGGCGTCCAAGGTGTCCGGGGCGTCCGGGGCGTCCATGGCACCCGTGTCGTCCACCGGCCAGTCCACGACGGGGAGTCGGGGCAGGCCGAGCCAGGGCGCGAGGCACTCGTTGGCGTCCTCCAGCCAGGTGGTGGCCCACACCGGTTCGCCCGGCAGGCTCAGCAGCCGCGGCCCCAACTCCGGGTTCACGCGGGCGATCAGCGGATTCCCGCCCATCGCCGTGCCGGGCGGGACGTACGGGCTGCGGTAGGTGGGGTAGCCACCGGGGGGAGGGTCGCCGAAGGGGATCAGCGGGCCGTCCACGTCGAGGAAGAGCAAGGGGCGATCGGCATCGACCATGACGGCACCTTAGCGGGGCGGCGCGGGTGGTGTGGTGCGCCGATCGGCCACCCGGCCTGGAACGGGTGAGCCGGGATCTCGTAGGGTGGCGCGCACGGAGTGTGGTGGCAGGCACCATGCAGGCGAGGGCATCAGACGCCGCGGGAGCGGCGGGGCGGGGCGGTGACCAGGAGATGGCGGAGACGACAGCGGTTTCCGGAGGTCCCGACCCGGCCGGCGGCTCGGGGCCCTGGGACGCCGTACCGCCGCCCCCGCGCCTCCCGGCCGAGGAGCACCCGCCCGGCCCCGCAGCGCTGTACGAGCCGCCGCCGCCCCTGGCCGCCCCTGCCCCCGTTCCGGTCGCCGCTTCCGTACCGGGTGTTCCTCCGGGGGCCGCACCTGCTTCCGGGGCGGGCACGCAGGGAGGCGTGCAGGGGGGCGTGCAGCCGGTCGGACAGGCGCCCATGCCGCCGCCCGCGCCCCCGACCGCACCACCCGTTCCGCCCACCGGGTGGACCCTCACCGGCCTGCCCACCGCCGGGTTCGCCTCCTCGGCGACCCCGCCGCCGTTCCCGGTCCAGAGCGCGACGCCGGCCACCGTCGGTGGTGCGGGCGGGCTCGGCGCGGGCGGCATCGGTGCGGGTGGCCTCGGTGCCGCGCCGCGCGGGCGGATCCTGGTGATCGAGGGCGGGTACGGCAACTCCGGCCGCCGGACCTGGGGCCGTGGCGGACCGGCCCAGGCGCCGGTGCTCTCGGCGATGCTCGCCGCCGTCTCGCCGCAGGTGCTGCTCGCGGCGGACGCGGTGGACGCCGTCCACCTCCCCGGCGCCGGTGACCCGCACACCGTCCTCGCCCACCTGCGCGCCGCCTCCCGCCACCCGGGACCGCTGCTGGTCCACCTGGGCGGCCACATCGTCGCCGACAAGCGCGGCGGGCAGCTCCAGCTGACCCTGCGCGACGCCAAGCAGGACGGCCTCCCCTGGCAGTCCGTCGCCGCCGAGCTGAGCCACCGTCCGGCGGAGTGGCAGACCCTCGTCATCGCCGACCTGAGTGCCGACCAGAACGCCTGGCCGTACCTCCAGGGCACCGTCTCCCCGCTCAGCGAGGGCATCCCGCTGTGGGCGGTGGTCAGCCCGGACCCGGAGCAGATCGGCACCTTCACCCGCGCGCTGATCGAGGCGCTGCACGGCGGACGGCCCGGCGCGGGCGAGGTGCTCGCGCCCGAGCAGCTGCGGCAGCAGGTGTACTCGGTGCTGCGGCCGGACGTGATCGTCCTGGCCACCCACGCCCCGGACCGGCCGTTCTTCCGCAACACCGCCCGTCGCGGCGAGGGCCTGCCGGCCGACGTGCCGCCGGTGCCGGCCGCCGGCGTGGCGCTCTCCGACCTGCCGCCGCCCCTGGCGCCGCCGCTGCCGCGTCCGACGGAACCGCGGGACGCCGTCCCGGGGTGGCCGTCGCCGGTACCGGCCGCGCTGTCCGAGCCGTCGACCGCGGCCGTCGGCTCCCCGGCGACCGCGGGTGGTCCGGTCAGCCTGGTCAAGCCGGGCGTCCCGCCCACTCCGCCGCGGCCGGCCCGCCCGGTGAGCCTGCTGAAGGCGGGCGGAACGGCCGAGGCGCCGGGCGTGACCCTGCGCAAGCCCGCCCCGGCCGACGCCGTGCCCGAGGACAGCACGCCCCCGGCGGGCGTCACGCTCCTCAAGCCCCGGCCGGAGCCCGCGGACGTCGCGGTCGCCGAGCCCGAACTCCCGCAGGAGGAAGCCGTGGTGGCCTCCGAGACCGCGGCGGAGGCGGTCGAGGGGACGGCTGCGGAGACGACGGGGGAGACGACGGGGGAGACGACGGCGGAGACGGCCGGAGCGGCCGGCGGGGACGCGACCGGGGAGGCCGTCGCGGAGGAGTCCGAGGCTGCGGAGGGGCCCGGGGCCGAAGAGGCCCCCGCGGTCACGGAGCAGCCCGGGGACGCCGTCCCGGAGGCTCCCGCGGGGGCGGAGGAGGCGCCCGCCGAGGAGGCTCCCGCCGACGCCGTTCCGGCCGACGAGGCGCCGACGGCGGAGGAGCCTGCTGACGCCGTTCCGGCCGACGAGCGGCCCGCTGACGAGGCACCGGTCGACGCCGTGCCGCAGGGCGATGGACCGGTCGACGACGGCCCGGCAGATGAGGGACCGGGCGTCGATGGACCGGGCGTCGAGGGGCCGGCCGGCGAAGCTCCCGCCGACGCGCCGCCCGCCCGGGCCGACGCCCCGACCGACAGTCCGACCGACAGCCCGGCCGGCACCGCTGCCGAAGCGTCGGCCGACGAGGCCGCTGCGGCCAGGCCGCCCCGGGCGGACTACCGCGAGGTCATCGGACGGATCGTCCGCAGCGCCGACGCCGGGGACCACGCCGCCGCCACCGACCTGGCCTTCGCCCTCGAACTGGAGGCGATCGCCGAGCACGGTGCCGTCTCCGAGCCGGTGCTGCAGGTCCGGCAGGTCCGGGCGCACGTCTGCCGGCTCGCGGGCCGGTCGGCCGAGGCCGCGGAGATCTACCGCGAGGTGGCCCTGACGCTGCTCCGTTCCCAGGGGCCGGACCATCCGGAGACCCAGCGGGCGGCCACCAACGCCGAGGCCTGCTGGCGTGCGATCACGGACCGCGCGGAGGCCATTCGGATCGCCCCGGAGATCATCGAACTGCGTGCCCACCTCCCGGGCCCCGACGGCCGCAAGCTCCGTGCCGCCGAGCGCTACCTCGCCCAGCTGGCCGCTGCCGCCACTGGCTGACAGCCGGCGTCCGCCGTTCCCCGCCGAAGGCCCACCGGCGGGCTG
>NZ_JBHXTL010000186.1:0-14755 GCF_042677365.1 Kitasatospora sp. NPDC127116 | reverse complement strand
TCGTCGCCAGCTTCAGTTGTTTATACGCCACGGGGTGGAGGCCGCCGGGACGGCTCCGTCGCGGCGCGGAGCTGGACGGCGCGCCCGGGACCGGTCCCGGGCGCGCCGTCGTCCTGCCGTTCCTCCTGGAGCTGCCGGGAGGACCCGGAGCTTCCTAGGGTTTGGGCGGGGCCGGGGCACCCGCGCCCCGGCCGGCCTTGACGCCGTTCACCATCGCCTGGTGGACCGCCCGCGCGGTGCTCTCGTCGTGTGCCGGCACCGGGCTGCCGGCGACCGTGTACCAGTCCAGCGCGCCGGTGTACTGGACGGTCAGCCTCGCCTCGCCGTCCACCCAGGTGGTGTGCACGGTGAGGTCGCCGGAGATGGGGCCGACCTCGGTGGTGGTCACCCCACCGGGGCCGCTGATGATCGATTGGGTGGTCCAGGTCGCCCACGACGTGCGCGGGTCCGCGGACGGCCGGGCCTGGCGGTTGCCTTGGTCGTGTTCGGTCATGCGCCTATCCTCCCCCGCGGGTGGCCCGCCGCCGGAGCAGCGACACCCGCGGTCGCGGCGACCGCCCGGTCCCACCGGGCGGTCGAGTCGGTACGGCGGACGATTCAGTCGGGTTGGCCGGGTTCGTCCAGCATGGGGGCGCCCTCCGCCCGGGAGGTGTCCTGGGCGTGCAGGTTCTGCATCGAGGGGATGCCCTCCTCGGGGTCAGCGGCGCGGACGTCCTCGTCGTCCTCGGTGCTCACCTTGGACCGGTCGCTCATGTCGGTCATCGCGGGCTCCGTCTCCTCGGCCGGTCCCGGCGCGCCGGGTCGCGGGCGCGGCAGGACCGGAGGTGTCTCTTCGCCCCTCCAGCCTGCCTCCGCCCCGGCGTCGGGGCCAGCCGGGTGACCCGGCGGGCCTCCGCGGACCTCGCCCGGACCTCACCCGGTCGTCACCAGGTGACGGGCAGTGACCGCATGCCGTAGATGAACGATTCGGTGCGGAACACCAGCTCGCTGCGGGGGACGGTCAGCCGCAGCCCGGGCAGCCGCCGGAACAGCGTGGCCAGCGCGATCTGCAGCTCGGCGCGGGCGAGCGGCTGGCCGAGGCACTGGTGCACGCCGAAGCCGAAGGCCAGGTGCCGCCGGGCGTCCCGGCCCAGGTCCAGCTCGTCCACCGGCAGCCGGTCGGCGCCGCCGAACACCTCCTCGTCCCGGTTGGCGGTGGAGAGCATCGCGATCACGCCCTCCCCGGCGCGGACCGTGGTGCCGCCCAGTTCCACGTCCTCCAGGGCCACCCGGGCCACCCCGGTGTGGACGATGGTGAGGTGGCGCAGCAGTTCCTCCACCGCGCCGGGCAGGGCGGCCGGGTCGGCCAGCCTGGCGATCTGCTCGGGCCGGTCCAGCAGCAGGGCGGTGGAGAGCGAGATCATGTTCGCGGTCGTCTCGTGCCCGGCGATCAGCAGCAGGATGCCGGTGCTGGCGACCTCGCGCGGGGTGAGGTCGTCCCGGACGGCGAGCCGGCTGATGATGTCGTCCCGCGGCTCCGCCCGCTTGCGGGTCGCCAGCCCCTCCAGGTACTCCAGCATCTCGTCCCGGGCCGCCAGGCGCTGCTCGACCTTGCTGGCGTTGCTGAGCAGCGTCCGGCCGACGCGCTGGAAGAACTCGTGGTCCTCGTAGGGGACGCCGAGCAGCAGGCAGATCACCAGGGAGGGGACGGGCAGCGCGAAGTCGGCGACCAGGTCGGCCTCGGTGCGGCCATCGGTCATCGTGTCCAGCGCCTCGTCCACGATCCGCTGGATGTCCGGGCGCATCGCCTGGACCCGTTTGACCAGGAAGTCCCCGGTGACCATGCGGCGCAGCCGGGCGTGCTCGGGGTCGTCCAGGTTCAGGAAGCTCGGGGTGGCGGTGATCTGCTCCCGGTCGCCGGCGACCAGCAGCGGGAAGGAGGGGTGGCGTATGTCGGCGCTGAACCGGCGGTCGGAGAGGATGGTGCGGACCTCGGCGTAGCCGGTGGCCAGCCAGCAGGAATCGCCGCCGGGCAGATCGCCGCGGGTCAGCGGGGCGCTCGCGGCGGCCTCGGTGTACGCGGGCGGCGGGTTGAACGGGCAGCCGGCGGAGTGCCGGGCCGGAAGCGGGACGGCGGGGACGATGGGCGTGCTCGTCAAGGCGGGGTCTCCTTGCGTCGCGATGGTTCTCCGGTGGGGGTGGTGTGGTGACCGGACGTCCGTCGGGGGGCCGTCGCGGTGTCCGGAACGGCCCGGCCTCGGCCTACTCGGCCTGTGCGGGCCCGTCCTCGACCACGGTGATCGCGCCGCCCGGGCAGAGCTGGGCGGCCAGTCTGAGATCGTCGAACTGGTCCGGCCGGAACGAGGTCTGACGGAGTCTCACCAGGCTGTCGTGGTCGTCCTGGTCGAAGACCTCGGGAACGTTCGTGACGCACATCCCGGAGCTGCAGCAGCGGTCCCGGTCGACATTCACCCGCATGGTCGGGCACCTCTCGCCAGTGCGCCGCCGGCTGCCCGGCGGCCGCCTCTCGTTGTCATTGCCAACCTAACCGGCGCTGCTCCGTCCACGGAGGGCGCGGTGGCGGGATCACCGAGAATGGCCGATTCGGCTCCCGTCGGAGCCTCCGGGCGGTGAACCAGGTTTGAATTGACGCCGTGGTGACAAGTGCGCGCCCCGCAGCCACCGGCACCTGAGCCGGCCCGGATCCGGCCCGGCACGCGGCCCTTCGGCGACGGCTCACCGCCTCTCGACGACGGCCCACCGCCCTTCGCCAGCGGCTCACAGCCCCTCGGCGGCGGCGATCTCCCGTACGGTCGCGACGGTGTCGGCCTCGTCGGCGCTCTTGTCCGGCCGGTAGCGCACCACCCGGGCGAACCGCAGGGTGAGACCGGCCGGATATCGGGAGCTGCGCTGCACCCCGTCGAAGGCGATCTCGACGACCAGTTCCGGTCGGACCCGCACCGTCCAGGCGTCCCGCCCGGTCTCCCGGGCCAGCAGTTCGGCGGTCTGCCGGGCGAGCGTCTCGTCGGTCAGGCCCTTGAAGGTCTTGCCGAGCATCACCCACGGGCCCAGCCCCGGTTCGCCCGCCGCCCGGGCGCCCAGGTGCAGGTTGCTGAGGAAGCCGCGCCGCCGCCCGCTGCCCCACTCGGCGGCCAGCACCACCAGGTCCAGGGTGTGCCGGGGCTTGACCTTGATCCAGCCCGCGCCGCGCCGCCCGGCCGCGTACGGGGCCGCCGGATCCTTCACCAGCACGCCCTCGTGGCCGAGCGCCAGCGTCTCCCGGAAGAAGGTCAGCGCCCGGTCGCGGTCCCCGGTCTCGACGCGGGCCGGCCGCAGGCCGTCCGGCACCGCCTCGGCCAGCGCCGCCCAGCGCTCCCGGCCGGGACGGTCCACCAGGTCCTCGCCGTCCCGGTGCAGCAGGTCGAAGAAGTAGGCGTCGAGCGGGACTTCGGCACGCAGCCGGTCCGGCTCCCGCCGGGAGGCGGTGCGTGCGGCGGTCTCCTGGAAGGGGCGCGGCCGGCCGTCCGGGCCGAGCGCGATCGCCTCACCGTCCAGCACCGCCGAGCGCAGCGGCAGCGCCAGCGCGGCCTCGGTCACCTCGGGGACGCGGGCGGTGATGTCCTCCAGGCCGCGGGTGAACACCGCGACCTCCCCGCCCTCCCGGTGCACCTGCACCCGGACGCCGTCCAGCTTCCATTCCACCGCGGCCGGGCCGGTGCGCTCCAGCGCGGTGGCCACGTCCGGCGCCGAGGCGGCCAGCATCGGCCGCACCGCCCGTCCCACCTCCAGCCGGAACGCCGCGAGCGCCGGCTGCCCACCGGTCAGCGCGGCCTGCGCCACCGCGCGGGCCGAGCCCCGGAACATCAACGCCCGCCGCACCGCCGCCGCCGGCACCCCGGCCGCCCGCGCCACGGCGTCCCCCACCACCGCGTCCAGCGCCCCCTGCCGCAGGTCCCCGACCAGCACCGCCCGCAGGAACCCCTGCTCCACGGCGGTCGCCCGCGCGAACAGCCCGTGCAACAAGCGCCGCCGCTCCGCCTGGGCCCCCGGCCCGTGCACCCCCGCGATCAGCTCCAGCTCCCGTTCCACCTCCCGGACCCCGAGCGAGGCCTCCGCCGCCGGCTCCGGCAGCCCCCGCAGTGCCGCGGGCCCGATCCCGGTCCGCAGCCGCTGCGACTCCCCGGACAGCAGGGCGACCGCCGCCGCCCCCTCCACCGGCCCCAGGTCCCGCAGACAACCGGCCAACAACTCCGTCTTCGCCCGCCGTCCGGCCTCCGCCGCCACCTCCCGCGACACCGACGCCAGCCGCAGCAACCCCGCCACAGCACCACCTCCACCCCCCTCAGCATCCGCCCCGGCCGCCGGCCCCGCACCACGGCCGGCGCTCCCGGGGCGCGCCGGGCCGCGGCGGAGCGCGCCGTCCCGGGGCCCGGGCGGCCGCCCACCGGATCGCGTCGGCCCGGGACCGCACCACCTGCCACCGGCCGTCGGTCCTCTCGTAGGTGTCGGTGCGCCAGTACTGCTCCCTCGGTACGGCGATGCCGTGGAAGACGACCTCCGGGGTGGCCCGGTAGCGGACGACCGCGGCGTCGCCGTGGACGCGCACCTCGATGGGGCCGGGCTCCCACTCCGGGTGGTCGATGCCGTCGTCGGCGATCGCCGCGAGGCAGGCCGGCCCCGGGCAGGGCCGTCCCGACGGGCGTGCTCAGCTGGCGGTCGGGCGCGTGCGGCCGTCGACGCCACGCCCGAGGACGCCGTGCGGTTGCTGCTGCTCCTCGCCGACGCGCTGAAGGGGAGCGCGCCCGGCCCCCCGGGTCCGGCGCGAACGCAGGGCCCTGTTCTTCCGTCTGATCCGGGCGGGGCCACGACCCCCGCCCTCCCGCCGCCCCTCCCGCGCGGCACCGAGCGCCCGTCGCCGCAAGGCGCCGCGATGGCGCAGGGGGCGGGTGCTCTTGGCCGGGCCGGTGATCAGCGACGGGGCGACGGGGCGTCATGCTGAGGGCCCGCACCGCCTTCCGAGTGATGGAGACCGAGATGAGCGACACCCCCACGACCCGCTGGAGCGTCGGCGCGCCCGAGGCCGGCGACTTCGAGGCCTGGCGCGAATTGTTCCGGGGGTACGGCGAGTTCTACCGGGTCCCGGTTCCGGAGGAGAAGGCCGAGCTGGTCTGGTCCTGGCTGATGGACCCGGGGCACGAGGTGGCGGGGCTCCTGGTGCGGGACGGCGACGGTAGGCCGGTCGGCCTCGCGCACTACCGGCCGTTCGCGCGACCTCTGCACGGGGCCGTCGGGTGCTTCCTGGACGATCTGTTCGTGGCACCGGAGGTCCGGGGCGGCGGCGCGGTGGACGCGCTGTTGGGCCGGCTGCGGGAAATCGCGGCGGAACGCGGCTGGAACACCGTCCGCTGGATCACCTCCGAGGACAATTACCGGGCCCGTGGAAAATACGACAAGGTCGCCGTACGGACCAGGTTCCTCACCTACGACATGGCCCCGGAGGCACCGGTCGGCTGAGGCCGCGGCCCGACCGCCGGACATTCGTTCGGAGTTTCTGTTATCGGCGCCCGGCCGGGAGGTCTCCCATGTGTCGACACCCGACCAGTCGACCCGGAACAGAAAGCGTGGCCACGTGAACAGCGACGACAGGACGACCATCCTCCCGGCGAGCGGAGGCGGTGCCGGCAGCGACAACGGGAGTGGAGCCGGCGGCCGCTCCGGCGGCCGGGCGGCACGGCGGGCTGCCGAGCGGCACACCGGGCGGGGCCGGCGGGCGCGTCGGCGCGGCGGGATCGTGCCGGTCACCGCGGTCGTCGCGGCCGTGGCCGGCACCGGGCTGTTCGCCGCGCTGGCCGGCGCGGGCTACGCGGCGTACGGCGGCAAGCAGACCGACCGGGACACGGCGACCCAGTCGCTCTCCGCCGACATGCTGATCTCCGCGGAGCTGGGCACGCGCGAGGGCATCCAGGTGCCCGGCGCCGGCGGGACGAACCCGGACGTCCTTCCCCCGGCCACCCCCACCGCCACCGACCCGGCGGCCGTTCCGAGCACCTCGCTCACGCCGACCACGCCCGCTCCGGCCTCCCCGGCGGCCGCGGCCACCGCCGCCCCGAACGCCGCGCCCGCCCCCACGGCCTCCGCGCCCAAGGCGGCCTCGAACGCCGCCCGGGCCGCCACCGGCGGCTTCCCGTTCCCGCCCAAGCGGCCCACCGCGCCCCCGCCGGCGGGCGGCGGCGCGGCTCCGTCGTACGTCCAGCAGGTCGTGGACCTGGTCAACGTCGAGCGCAGCAAGGCCGGCTGCGGGCCGGTCAGCGCCGAGCCCCGGCTGGCGAGCGCCGCCCAGGCGCACAGCGACGACATGGCCAACCGCAACTACTTCGACCACGCCAGCCCCGAGGGTTACCACGCCGACCACCGGATCGAGGCGGCCGGCTACAGCTGGAGCACCTGGGGCGAGAACATCGCCCGCGGCCAGAAGGACCCGGCCGACGTGATGAACTCCTGGATGAACAGCCCCGGCCACCGGGCCAACATCCTCAACTGCTCGTTCAAGCAGCTCGGCGTGGGCGTGCGGACCGGCGTCAACGGTCCGTGGTGGACCCAGGTGTTCGCGTCCCCGGCGTGAATCGGTCCGGCCTGGCCCGGTCCGGCCTGGCCCGGCCGGTCCGGGCTCCGGCTCGGGCCGAGTAGTCCGGACCGATTTTCCGATTCCGTGCACATTGTTGTTATCTGATCACTCCACACGGGTCTCCGAGGAGGCAGCGGCGGACGGATACACGGCAAGACGGAGTGCGGACCATGAACGCTGATGTGCAGAACAGGACCGGGACCACCCTGGTGCTAGCGGCGCAGGCAGGTGACCGGCAGGCCCAGGAGGCGCTGGTCGCCGCCTGGCTGCCGCTCGTCTACAACGTGGCCGGCCGTGCCCTCGGCGGCCACGCCGACGTGGACGACGTCGCGCAGGAGACCATGATCCGCGCCCTGGACGGCCTGGACGGGCTCCGCGACCCCGAGTCCTTCCGGTCCTGGCTGGTCGCCATCACCATGAACCAGGTGCGCCGCCGGCACGCCGCGGGCCAGCAGCAGCCGACCGTCGGCGGGCTGGACGAGACCTGGGAGGTCGCCGACCCCCGGGCCGACTTCACGGACCTCACCATCCTGCGCCTCGGCCTGTCCGGCCAGCGCCGCGAGGTGGCCGAGGCCACCCGCTGGCTGGACCCGGACGACCGGGAACTGCTCGCCCTCTGGTGGCTGGAGGCCGCCGGCGAACTGACCCGGGCCGAACTCGCCGACGCCCTCGACCTGAGCCCGCAGCACACCGCCGTGCGCGTACAGCGGATGAAGAAGCAGCTCGAAGCGGGCCGCATCGTCGTCCGCGCGCTCTGCGCCTACCCCCGCTGCCCCGGACTGACCGAGCTCACCGCGGGCTTCGACGGCACCCCGAACTCGGTCTGGCGCAAGCGCATAGCCCGCCACATCCGCGACTGCGCCGACTGCGACGGCCTCGGCCGGGACCTCTTCCCGGCGGAGGGACTGCTGGCCGGCCTCGCCCTGGTGCCGATCCCGCTCGACTGGCCCGTGCTGCTGCACTTCCAGCACACCGCGGCCGCCGTCGTCTCCTCGGCGGCCGCCACCGGAACGGGAGCCTCCACCGGAGCGGGGGCCGGGGCCCACGCCGGTGCCGGGGCGCATGCGGGAGGGCACGGCGGCTGGGCCGGCACCGCGGCCCGCAAGGCCGTCCTGGCGAGCGGGGCGGCCGCGGCGGTCGCGGTGACCACCCTGGCCCTGGTCTGGCCGCAGGCCGAACCCCCGCAGCCGGCGGCACCCGAGCCCACCGCTCCGGCCGCGGCACCGGACACCCCGACGGCCGCCGCCGCACCCGCTGCCGCCGTCCCCGAGCCGACCCCGCTGCCCGCGGAGAGCCCGACGGCGACGGCGACGCCCGCACCGACGCCCACCGCGACCCGCACCGCCGCCGCGACACCGCAGCCCAACCCGGAACGCCAGCTGGTGGACCTGGTCAACGCCGAACGCGCCAGGGCGGGTTGCGCCCCGCTGCGGATCGACCCCCGGCTGCACGGCACGGCCCAGAAGCACGCGGACGACATGGCCACCCGCGGCTTCTTCGACCACGTCAACCCGGATGGCGTCCGCACCGAGGCCCGGATCACCGCCGCCGGCTACCGCTGGTCCCAGTGGGGCGAGAACCTCGACCGGGGCCCGACCACCCCGGCCGCCGTCTTCGCCCGCTGGATGGACGGCGGAATCCACCAGTCCAACATGCTCGACTGCGGATTCAAGGACATCGGCGTCGGCTTCGCCACCAGCTCCACCGGCACCCCCTACTGGACCCAGGACCTCGGAGCCCCGATGTCCTGAACCGTGACCGGGGTGGTGGGCGGTGGGCGCCGGACTACGCGGGAGTGGCCGCCACCAGGCCGTTCGCCGACCCGGTCACATAGCCGGTGGCGTCCCCGAGGACGCCGCCCGCGTCACCGACCTGCCCGGGCACCACGTCCGGAGCGCTGCTCAGCGGCCCGGGCAGTCCCTCCTGCCCGCCCACGGCACTGGCGTGCGCACTCGGCGCGGTGAGGGAGGCCACGACACCAACGGCGAGCGAGGCAACGGCGAGCATGCTGCGCTTCTTCATGGCCGGTCCAACGACGCTGCGCCGGAAGGGTTACGGCCCGGACCTGCCGCGGGCCCGCGGCGGGAGTGTCCGGAAAGGTTGGACGGCCCGCGAACCGACCGGGACTCTGCCGGGCGGCGGGCGGGCCGTGGGAACCACCATGGCCCCACCCGCCCCTGCCGGTCAGGGGCGCGTACGGGGCGACCGGACGCACGGCGGCGCGCCGGGCGTGCACCAGCAGCCCCAGCCGCGCCGTCAGAGCGTTCCGGAGCCCCGCGCCACCCCGGGCCCGCCCGCCCCTGCGGCCCCACGCTCCCAGGCCGATGACCCGGGAACCGCCACCCCCGCAGCGCCCGGCGCGGCCGGAACCGCCGGCACCGCCCCCGTCGGGCCGACCGGGCCCACCACCCAGTCCGGATGCCCCGGCATCGGCGGTGTCCGCAGCCCGTACAGCCAGTCGTGGAGGAAGCCGCGCAGGTCCTGCCCGGACACCGCGGAGGCCGTCCGCACGTAGTCCTCGGTGCTCGCGTTCCCGTACCTGCGGGTGCCCAGGAAGGTGCGCTCGATCCGGTCGAAGGCCTCCGCCCCGACCTTCTCCCGCAGCGCGAACAGCACCAGAGCGCCGCCGGTGTACCGCTGGCTGTCGAAGAGGTCGGCGGCGGTGGGGGAGGCGACCGGCCCGGAGTCGTGCCGCCACTGGTCGCCCAGCCCGTAGACGTAGCGCATCCGGTCGACCAGCGTGGTGTGGCCCCAGGCGTCCGGCCACCCGCGCTCGTAGCGGTACATCAGCCCGTAGAAGTCGGCGTGGCCCTCGTTGAGCCAGAGGTCGGACCACCGGGCGGGGGAGACGCTGTTGCCGAACCAGGAGTGGACCAGCTCGTGCATCATGTGCGAGCCGATCGCCGGCTCCGCCTGCCGCAGGAAGTTCGGCTTGTACAGGGTGAGCGTCTGGGTCTCCAGGCCGGTGAAGGCGAACGCGGCCGGGTCGTCCGTGTTGACCGGCAGGATCCCGTACACCTCGAACGGGAACCGCCCCAGGTGGGCTTCCGCCCACACGAGCTGGCCGGGGGTGAGGGCGAGTGCGGGCTCCAGCTCGGCGGCGCGGGCGGTCGGCACGACGTCGCGCAGGGGCAGGCCGTGCGGGCCGGTGCGCTCGCGCACGGTGTAGTCGCCGACCGAGACCTGGACCAGTTCGGTGGCCATCGGCTCGCGGGAGACGTACCGGCGGGTGGTGCGGCCGTCGCCCAGCCGCTCGGTGGCCGTCAACTCGCCGTTGGCCACGCCGAGGAGAGCGTCCGGGGCGGTCACCGCGATGGTGAACCGGGCCTTGTCGCCCGGGTGGTCGTTGCACGGGAAGACGGTGTGCGCGCTGTTGGGCTGGCCGGCCACCGCGAAGCCGTCCGGGGTGGGGACCCAGCCGGTGTGCGGCAGCGCGGCACGGGGATCGGCGCTGTACTCGACGGTGAGCCGGGTGACGGCGCCCGGCAGGAACCGCCCGGCCGGGGTGACCGTCAGCTTCTCGTCGTGGGCCGCGAAGTCCGCCGGCCGTCCGTCGACCCGGACGCTGCGCACGGTCAGCCCGAGCGCGTCCAGCTCCAGCCGGGCGAGGGCGCGGTCCGGCCGTACGGTGATCACGGCCGTGCCGTCCACCGTCCTGGTCCCGGCCCGGTAGTCGAAGGCCAGGTCGTACCGGAGTGCCCGGTACCCGGTGTTCCCGAGCGAGGGGAAGACCGGATCGCCCGGCCCGTCGGCGGCGCCGGCCGTCGGCACGCTCGCGGAGAGCACGACCGCGCTGAGCACGAGCGAGGGAAGGAGACCGGCGCGGGGCCTGAACAAGGGTGATCACCGCACTTCACGAGCGGGAGCGGGGGAGAGGTCGGGAGCCGCCGGAACGGGGAGCCCGGCCACGGATGTTAGTGGACTGCCGCAGGGCCCGGGCGCGATCGGTGCGCTTCGATGACACCCCGTGGTCCCCCGGACGGCCCAGAGTGATGGCGCGGCCGCCGCACGCGGTCTACCGTGAGGAGTGCATCGTCCCCTGACGGACGATCCACGGCCGTCGGAAAACCTGGCCAGGTCCGGCGGCCGTACTCTCTTGCCCCGGCACCGCGTGCCCGGCCGCACCCCGTAGGCTGGCGGCTCTGACGACGCCCGCGTACCGGATGCCAGGAGCCGCCGTGACCAGCCCAGCTTCACCCGTTCTGGTGATCGGCGAGTGCGTGGCCGACATCGTCCGATCGGGTGCGGAGCCGGACCGGGTGCACCCCGGCGGCAGCCCCGCGAACGTCGCCTACGGCCTGGCCCGGCTGGGCCGCCCGGCCGTGCTGCTCACCGAACTGGGGCCGGACGCCAACGGCCGGCTGATCCGGCGGCACCTGGAGTCGGCGGGTGTGCGGGTGCGGGCGGCCGAGGTCGCCCGGACGCCCTCGGCGGTGGTGGAGCTGGACGGGCAGGGGCGGGCCCGCTACACCTTCGACATCCGCTGGACGCTCCCGCCGACCGAACTCGCCGAGCCGCCCGCCGCGATCCACCTCGGCTCGATCGCGGCGGTCACCGAGCCCGGCGCGGGTTCGGTGCTGGCGCTGGTCGAGCGCTGGCGCGGGCGGGCGCGGATCAGCTACGACCCGAACGTGCGCCCGGCGCTGATGGGCGACCGGGCCGAGTCCGTCCGCCGGGTCGAGCGCTGGGTGGCGCTGAGCGACCTGGTCAAGGCCAGCGACGAGGACCTCGCCTGGCTCTACCCGGGCGAGCGGCCCGAGGCGGTCGTCGAGCGCTGGCTGGCCCTCGGCCCGGCCGTGGTCGCGGTCACCCTCGGGGCCGAGGGCGCGTTCGCCCGCACCGCCGGGGGCGGACACGCCGAGGCCGCGGCCCTCCGGGTGCCGGTCGCGGACACCGTGGGTGCCGGCGACTCCTTCATGGCCGCCTTCCTGCACGCCCGCACGGTCGGCGCCGACCTCGCGGTCTGCCTCACCCACGGGGTGACGGCGGCCGCGCTGACCGTCGCCCGCCCGGGCGCCAACCCGCCCTCGGCGGCCGAACTCGCGGCCGCCCTGACGGACGGGCCGCCGTCCCACGCCCCGGCGAGTGCCGGGTAGCCGGGCCCAACCCGCCTACCGCGCAAGGGCGGTGAGGTCCTTCCCGTACCAGATCTCGGCGTACGGGCCGCTGCTGTAGGCGGGGATCTCCCGGTACCCGTTGCGCAGGTAGAGCGCGCGGGCCTCGGTCAGGTCGAGGCGGGTGTCGAGGACGATCCGGTCCGCACCAAGGGAGCGGGCGGCCCGGTCGACGGCGGCCAGCAGTTCGGCGCCGCCGCCGGTGCCGCGCAGGCCGGGGCGGACGAAGACGCGGGTGAGTTCGGCGGTGGTGGCGTGGAGCCGCCGCAGGCCGGCGCAGGAGTGGGCGACGCCGTCGTGACGGCCGATCAGGAACAGGCCGTCCGGGGCGGCGAGGTCGTCGCTGGGGGAGCCGGCCAGGCCGGACTCCAGCTCCTCGGGGGTGCCCTCCCGGTCGAAGTGCAGGCGGTAGTAGCGGTTGGCCACGTCGTAGTAGTACTCGCGCAGCAGGTCCAGGGCCTCGGGGGCGGTCACGTCGGCGGTGGCGACGGTCCAGGGGGCGGAGCTGCGGGGCGCGGTGTCGGTCATGCGCGCATGATCCACTTCATGGCGCCGCCCCCGCAATCGGTTTTCCGGCGGCCCGGTCCGGCCCGGCTCGAACCGCCTCTGCTCCACCCCGACCGCCCTGGTCCACCCCGGTCGTCCGTCCGGTCGGCCGCCGCCCGGGCAAAGGAACGGCAAGGCTCCGGTGCGTCGTTGCCCCGCGCGGGTGACGTGGGGATTGGCGGTGGTGCGCGGCGGGGGAGCAGTGCAGCTATGAACAGACCATCAGGTTGTCGTATTAGTGGGGATCTGAGGGGGAATCAGCAGCGCCGGAGCGGCGTACGGACCGGCCTGCTGGCCACCGTCTGCCTCTCCGCCGTCCTCGCCGGCTGCGCCGGTCCGGCCGCTCCCGCCCGACCGAAGCCCGCCCCGGCCGCCGACGCGAACGCGGCGCCCGCCGCCGAAGCCGCCGCGGCTCCGGAAGGTGCCGCAGCGGTACAGGCCGCCGAGGGCCCCGCCCGCGCGGGCGCCCCGCCCGTGGAGCGGCCGCAGCTGCCCGGCCTGGCCCGCAAGGAGGAGCAGAGCGGCGGCGAGGCCACGGCCCGTCAGGAGGTGGCCGCCCGCGCCGCGGTGGAGACCGCGCAGCGCTGGGGACTGGAACGCCCGCCCCTGAAGGCCCCGCCGCGCCCGGCGACCAGGCCCGCGCTCACCCAGGGGCAGGGAGTCAAGCTCGCGGAGGGCCGTCCGCCCGTCGTCTACCGGGTCCCGACCGACGACAAGGTGGTCTTCCTGACCGTCGACGACGGCGCCGAGAAGGACCCCGAGTTCTCCCGGATGGCCGAGGAGTTGGGCATCCCGCTCAGCACGTACGTCTCCGACTACCTCGCCCGCGAGAACTACGGCTACTTCCGGGACCTGCACGCCCACGGCGTGGAGATCAACAACCACACGATCAACCACCGCAACCTGAAGGTGCTGGACTACGAGACCCAGCGCCAGGAGATCTGCAACCAGCAGGACCAGCTGGAGCAGCAGATCGGTGTCCGTCCCCGGCTGTTCCGTCCGCCGTACGGCGAGTACAACGACGACACCCTGCGCGCCGCGGCCTCCTGCGGGGTGGAGGCGGTGCCGTTGTGGAACGAGGAGGCCTTCCCGGACCACACGGAATGGCGCTACGACGACCAGCAGCTGCATCCGGGCGACATCATCCTGACCCACTTCCGGGGCACCGACATCTGGAAGGCCTCCATGCCGGACCTGCTGCGCAAGGTCGTCAACGACGTCACCGCGCAGGGCTTCGCCCTGGCCCGGCTGGACGACTACCTGTAGCACCTGTCGGCAGGGGCCACCCGCCGCGGCCACCCGGCGGCCGCGGTCCGGGTGGCTCGGGGGGCGGGCGGTGGCTCGGGGCCGGGCGGCTCAGCCGAGCGAGAGGGCGTCGAGGTACACCCAGGCGCCCTCGTGCCGCACGAAGCGGCTGTTCTCGGTGAGCACGCCCTCCTCGCCGCCCTCGGTCCAGTGGGCCCGGAAGGCGACCGTGCCCTGCGCGTGGAACGCGCCGCCCTCGGTGGTGGCGACCACCTCCAGCGCGGTCCAGCGCAGCCCCGGGTCGAAGTCGACCTCCGCGGGCCGGGTGTCCGGGTGCCAGGTGCGCAGCAGGTACGCCTCGTCCTGCGCGGCGAAGGCGCTGAACCGGGAGCGCATCAGGGACTCGGCGGTGGTGGCCGTCGACTGGCCCCGGTGCAGCCGGCCGCAGCAGTCGCCGTAGCCGGCGGAGAGGCCGCACGGGCAGGGGGAGGAGGGCAGCAGCCGCGGCGCTGCGGCGCGGGGAGCGGAACGACGTCGGGACATGGCGTCCATTGTCCCCCACGCGCCGGACGGCTCCCCGGCCGCCCCGCGCACGGCGGGAACGGGCCCGCCCCCGGGCGCACCGGGGGCGGGCCCGTCCGTGTCACCCGGAGGTCCGTTCCGGTGGAGCGGCCGGCCCTTCGTCGCGGGCTCCACCGTCCGGCAAGAATCGCGCGGGTTGTGGCGAGCCGCCCGCCACCTGCTGTTCGTCGCTGATAGTAGTTGCCTGGTCGCGGAGCGATCCCCGTCAGGAGCCCGTCCCCCGCAGGCTTCTCCGGCGGGCCGCCTTACAACGTACGGAGCGGTCATGGGTGGCAGACAGCGTCCGCCGAGAGTGCGGACCCCTCGCCGGGGCAGGCCCGCCGGCGCCCGCCCCCGGGTGAACTCCCGGGCGGAGTTCGCCCGCATCGAGGGCTTCCTGGCCTGGGAGGCGGAGGTCGCGGCGGCCGAGCGGGACGCCCGGGCGTTCGCCGCGCAGTTCCCGTGGCTGCCGGCGGCGGAGCGGGAGAGCCTCGAACAGGCCTACGCCGCCGATCGGTTGCGCTACGCCGAGGAGGTCGTCGACCGCGCGGTCGAGCGCTGCCGCCGGCTGGCCGCCCGGTACCGCGTCGAGTGCCGCCGGATCTGCGCCCGCTGGGCGGCGCTCTGCCTCTCCGTCACCGTGACGGCGGCGCTGTTCGCCGTCGTCCCGGCCGTTCTGCGCGGC
>NZ_JBHXTL010000185.1:0-14769 GCF_042677365.1 Kitasatospora sp. NPDC127116 | reverse complement strand
TCCTGTGAAATTCGCGGTTGGTGTGCGATCGTGGTGGTTAACGCGCACGGGCGAGGTCCGTCGACCGGAAATTACTACGGCCGGCCGGTCGACGGACCTCGCTTCAGGAGTCGGCGATATGGATCGCGGCGGCGGGGCAGAGGCCGGCCGCGAGACGGGCGAGGGCCGCGTCGGCGTGATCGGGGTTCGGCCGCAGAACGAGGGAGGTGCCCTCGTCCGGGTCCTGGTCGAAGACCTCCGGAGCCACTCTGGCGCACTGGCCGGCCGCGATGCACTTGGCGGGGTCGACGGTGACCCGGGCGGTGCGGTCCCCGCTGCGGGGGACGCTCACCAGGTGACGGGAACGGAGTCGTAGCCGTAGATCAGCGTCTCCCGCTTGAACGGCAGTTCCTCGACGGGGAGCGCCAGCTTCAGGGTGGGGATCCTGGTGAACAGGGTGGACAGCACCACCTCCAGTTCCAGCCGGGCCAGGTTCTGGCCGATGCACTGGTGGATGCCGTAGCCGAAGGCCAGGTGGTGTCGGCTGTCGCGGGCGAGATCGAGGGTGCCGGGCTCCTCGAAGACGTCGGGGTCGTGGTTGCCCGCCGCGGTGGACAGCAGGATGCCCTCGCCGGCCCGGATCACCAGCCCGTCGATCTCGATGTCCTCGATGGCGGCCCGGTGGGTGACGTGGTCGGCGTGGCTGATGAAGCGCAGCAGTTCCTCGGTCGCGGCAGGGGCGGTGGCCGGGTCGGCCTGGAGCAGCGCCAGCTGATCGGGGTGGGTGAGCAGGACGACCGCGCTCAGCGAGATCAGGCTGGCGGTGGTCTCGAAGCCCGCGATCAGCAGCAGCACCGCGAGGCCGATCAGCTGATTGCGGTCGTCGAGGCCGTTCTCCGCGAACTTGACGATCAGCCGGGTGAGCAGGTCGTCCTCGGACAGGTCGGCGCTCTTGCGTTCGACGAGGTCTGCCAGGTACGTCCGCATGTCGCCGAGGTTGGCGGCCCACTCCTCGGCGGTGACGGTGCGGTTGACGACGGTGCGGGCGCGCTGCTGGAACATCGCGCGGTCGTCGTAGGGGACCCCGAGCAGTTCGCAGATCACCAGCGACGGAACGATCAGGCCGAGTTCCTGGACCAGGTCGGCCTCGCCGGGCTTGGCGAGGATCGCGGTGACGCAGTCGTCGACGATGCCCTGGATGTAGGGGCGCATGGCCTTGATCCGGCGGAAGGTGAACTCGTTGACGACGGTGCGACGGTAGAGGTTGTGCTCCGGCGGGTCCATCCAGGGCAGCACGCCGGCCTTGTCGACCTCCTGCTGGCCCTCGACGAGCGAGGGGAAGCCGGGCTTCATCGGGTCGGAGCTGACCCGCGGGTCGGCGAGCAGTCGCCGTACGTAGTCGTACTTGGTCACCAGCCAGGCCACGCGGTCGCCGGGGAGGGCGACCTTGGCGATCGGACTCCCGGCGCGCAGTGCGGTGTACTCCGCAGGGGGGGTGAATGGGCAACTGCGAACAATCGGGAACTGAAGGATATTATTCCCGAGCGGCACGTCATTCACGGAATTCTCACTTCCGGGTGTGGTGTGACTGGATTGCCTCCGCATAGATCCTCGTGCTGCCAACTAAAGTCAATCTTAAGGCAGTTGGTCAGGTCGGCAACGCCGTCACCTCCGAGGCCGCGCCCAAGGATGGCCTTAAATCCACTTAAGAACCCGGTCCGAGGATCTCGTCCGGAGCGGCCCCGCCGGGCAGCGACGCCGACCACGCGGAGGGATCTGATGCACCCCGAGGGAATCCATATCGTGTCAACCGGCACTGCCCTTCCCGGTCCACCGGTCGACAATTCGGCACTCGCGCGACGTTTCGGCGCGAGCGACCAGTGGGAGGAGTGGATCCAGCTCTTCATCGGAACGGCCACCAGGCACCTCTCCGTCGACCTGGACACCGGTGAACGCCGCAACTCGCTCGCGGACCTCGCCGAACTCGCCGGCCGGCGCGCGCTCGACTCCGCCTCCCTCGCGCCCGAGGACATCGACCTGCTGGTCATGGGCACCGCCACCCCCGACCGTCTGCTGCCCACCACCGCCTCCGTGGTCGCGGAGCGGCTCGGCATCGACGACCTTCCGGTGTTCCAACTCCAGTCGGGTTGCACCGGGGCGTTCCAGGCGCTCAGCACCGCCCACCAGCTGCTCGGCACCGGCGCGTACCGGCGGGCGCTGGTCCTCGGCGGCGAACTGAACGAGAAGTACTTCGACCTCGGCCAGGACTTCGGGGCCATGCGCCCCGAGCAGCTCATCAACTACGTGCTGTTCGGCGACGGGGCGGGTGCCGCGGTGCTCGCCGCCGATCCGGAGGGCGCGCGGGCCGTGGTCCGGCACAGCTCCGTCCGGCTGACCGGGCTCGGCCGGCCCGCCGGTCAGATCCTCGAATGGTTCGGCCCGGCCGACCGGACGTCCGACCGGATCCCGGCCGTCGAGGACTACAAGGAGATCGAGGCCTCCGTGCCCCGGATGAGCCGCGAGATCCTCGACCGGTTGCTCTCCGACCTCCGATGGACACCCGAGGACGTCCACTACGTCATGCCGCCCCAGCTCTCCGGCCGGATGACCCGGAAGGTGCTCGAAGCCCTCGCGCTGCCCGGCGCCCAGGAGATCAGCTGCGTCGTACGGACCGGCAACACCGGCAACGCCACGCCCTTCTTCCAGCTCGAACAGGCGCTGGACCTGATGAGCCCCGGTGACCGGGCCCTGGGCATCTCCGTCGAGTCCAGCAAGTGGATCAGGGCCGGCCTCGCGATCGAGCGGGTGTGAGCGAGATGACCGCGACCACGGCCACGCCCGGCTCGTTGCTCGACCTCCACCGCGCCGGGCGACTCGCCGCCGACTACCCGCAGGTGCGCGCCCGGCTGTCGGTCGCCCCGGAGGCCGAGTTCCAGCGTGCCGGACAGTTGCTCGCCCGACTGGACCCGGAGGAGGTGCTGCGCGCACACCCCCAGGTGCCGCTGGTCCGGGTCGCGGTCACCGGGCACGGAAACCTCGCCATGCTGGTGCCGCCGCTGACCGCCGAACTCGCCCGGCACGGAGTGCTGTTGCGTCCGACCGTCACTGACTTCGACAGCTACGTCGCCGAGCTCTCCGACCCGGCCGGCGAACTGCACGCCTCCCGGCCCGACCTGGTGCTCTGCGTCCTCGACCCGATGATGGTGCTCGACGACCTGCCCACCCCCTGGGACCTCGACGCCGTGCGGACCGCCGTCGACCACCGGATCGCCCTGATCGAAGGCCTGGCCGAACAGTTCGTCGTGCACAGCGAGGCCACCCTCGTCCTCAACACCCTCCCACTGCTGCGGCGCTTCACCGCCCAACTCGTCGACTACCGATCGCGCGCCCGGCTCGGCGCCCTGTGGCGGGAGGCCGGTGCCCGGCTGCTGCGGCTCGGCGAGCGCAGCCCCCAGGTCGTGGTGCTCGACCTCGACCCGCTGCTCGCCGAGGGCGTGCCCGCGAGCGACCCGCGACTCAGCACCTACGCCGGTGCCCATCTGTCCGCCCCGCTGCTCGCCGCCTATGCGAAGGAGGCCGCGCACCTGGTCCGGCACCTGCAGGGCCGGACCAAGAAATGCCTGGCCGTCGACCTCGACGAGACGCTGTGGGGCGGCGTTCTGAGCGAGGACGGCTTCGAGGGCATAGAGATCGGCGAGGGCCTGCGAGGGAAGGCGTTCACCGCGTTCCAGCGCGCGGTACGGCAACTGGCGGCTCAGGGCGTGCTGCTCACCGCGGTCAGCAAGAACGACCTGGAACCGGTCCGCGAGGTGCTTCGCTCCCACCCCGGCATGACTCTGCGCGAGGACGACTTCGTGCGGGTCAGGGCCGACTGGCAGGCCAAGCCGGGCCACCTGCGGGAGATCGCCGCTGCCATCGGCATCGGCCTCGACAGCTTCGTTTTCGTCGACGACAGCCCCCATGAGTGCGGGGTCGTCCGGGAGCACTGCCCCGAGGTGGACGTGGTCCCGCTCGACGCGGAGCCCGCCCTGCACGTCGAGAAACTGCTGGCCGACGGCTGGTTCAACGTCAGAGAGGTCACCGCGGAGGACGGCGAACGCACCGCGATGTACCGGGCCGACGCCGCGCGCGGCGAACTGCGCACCGCGCACGCCAGCCTCGACGGCTACCTGGCGGACCTCGGCATCACCGTCACGCTCGCTCCGGCGGAACCCGGCGAGATCCAAAGGATCTCCCAACTGACCCTGCGCACGAACCAGTTCAACCTGACCACGGAGCGGCTCCAGCCGGCCGACGTGCAGGACCGGATCGACGACCCCACGCGGACGGTGCTGTCGGTACGGGTCGGCGACCGGTTCGGCGACAGCGGACTGACCGGCGCGGTGTTCCTGCGGCAGTCCGGTGAGGTGCTGACCGTCGAGAACTTCCTGCTGAGCTGCCGGGTACTGGCCCGCGGTGTGGAGGGCGCCTGCCTCGCCGCCGTGCTGCGGCAGGCCGAGGCACAGGGCGTGCGCGTCGTCGAGGCCGAGTACCGGGCCACGGCGAAGAACGCCAAGGTGGCCCGCCTCTACCCCGACCACGGGTTCCGGGAGACCGGGGGCGACGGGGCGACCACGGCCTACCGCCACGTGCTGGAGGAACTGCCGGCCGTGCCCGGCCACATCCGGCTCATCGACCGCACGGAGTCCGCCGACCGCCCTGAGAAGGAGGGACGTTGAAAAGTCTGGACGAATTCGCGGAGCTGATCGGCGATCAGCTCGGGGTCCCGATCACCGTCGAGGACCTGCACCGCGACATCGACGAGGTGCCGGGCTGGGACTCGCTGCACGTGATGTGGTTGCTGACCGTCCTGGAACGGGAGACCGGTCGACGGTTGTCCCTCCCGCAGGTGATCGAGGCACCCACGCTCGCCCACGTCCACCGGCTGGCGGTGGGCGCGTGAGCATCGGGCCGCTGGTGCGGCAGCGCCGCCACACGTACTACTTCCTGCGCGCGATCCGCGGCTTCGCTCCCGTCTTCCTCGACACGGACGTCGACATGAGCCGGGTCCAGCAGGTGCGCGAGGCCGCCCGCGAGAGCGGACGGCGGTACTCGGCGGTCGCCGTCGTCGTGCAGGCCGCCGCCCGGGCACTCGCCGCCCACCCGCGCGCCAACGCGGCGCTGCACGGCGTGCTGCGGCCGCGGATCGAGACCTATGACCGGGTCGACGTGAAGGTGGCGCTGGACAAGACCCTGGACGGCGAGCGGGCCGTGCTCTCGGCGGTGCTGCCCGATGCCGACCGGGCCGACCTCGACGAGATCCAGACCTGGCTCGCGCACTACCGCGACGGTGACCCGGCTCGGATGGCCGAGTTCGCGCCCGTCCGGCGGTTGCAGCGGCTCCCGGTCCCGCTGGGCGCGCTGCTCTTCCGGCGGGCCCTGCGCCCGCCGGCGGGTCGGCGGCGGATCATGGGCACGCTCGCCGTCTCCTCGCTCGGCCACCGGCCCGTCGACGGATTCCACTCCGTCGGCGGCACCACCATCACCCTCGGGCTCGGCCGGATCACCGACCGGCCGGTGGTACGCGACGGCCGGGTGGTGATCGCGCCCGTGCTGCGCGTCAACCTCGCCTTCGACCACCGGGTGGTGGACGGCGCCGAGGCCGCCGACCTGCTCGCCGACATCAAGAGCGCGCTGGAGGACTTCCAGGTGCCCGCCGCGCTCCGCCGTTCCGATCCGACCGGGTCCGGCAGGGGAGCCGAATGAACGACGTGGCCGAACTCAAGCTGTACGGGCTGGCCCACGCGCGGGCCCAGAACATCCCGCAGGCCGCGTACCGGGCGGTCTGCGAGCGGATCGAGTCCGACGACCAGGACGCCCCCGGGTCCTGGGCGGGAGAGTGGAGCCGTGCCGCGGCCCGGCTGGAGGCCGAGGGGCGGCTGCTCGATGCCTGTGGTTATTACAACCTGGCGAGGTTCCCGGCGGTCGACGGCCCGGCCCGGGAACGCGCGCTGCGCAAGTGCGTGGAGGTGTGCGCCGCCTGGGCCGCCGACCACGGCGTGGTCCGGCTGGAACTGCCCGTACTCGGCGAGAAGGTGCCGTGCTGGGCGAGCGGCCTGGACGGCGCCGAGCGGCGGCCGCTCCTGCTGGTGATGGGCGGCATCATCAGCATCAAGGAGCAGTGGATGCCGCTGCTCGGCCGGGCCGCCCGGCTCGGCATGGCCGTCCTGGTCGCCGAGCTGCCCGGAGTGGGGGAGAACCCGCTGCCGTACACCGCCGACAGCTGGCGGATGATCCCGCAACTGCTGGACGCCGTCGCCGAGTCCGCGGACGTCGGGCAGACCTATGCACTGACCCTCAGCTTCAGCGGGCACGCCGCGCTCCGGTGCGCCGTCCACGACCCGCGAATCAGGGGAATCATCACCATCGCGGCTCCTGTCAGCGCCTTCTTCACCGACCCGGACTGGCGCCGCGGCCTGCCCGGGATCACCGTGGACACGCTGGCCGGCCTCACGGGCGCCGGGGCGGAGGCGATCACCGGCGACATGGGACCCTGGGCGCTCACCGATGAGGAACTCGCGGCCCTGGACATTCCCGTCCACTACCTGGCGACCCAGGAGGACGCGATCATCCCGGGCGCGGACGTGGTGCGCCTGCGCACCAGGACCCGGCGAACCGAGGTCCTCGAGTACCGCGACGCGCACGCCGGCCCCGGCAACGCCGCCGAGACCAAGGTGTGGATCTTCCGCTCGCTGCTGCGGATGAGGGGTGTGCGCGGGCCCGGTCCCGTGCTGCTGTCCGCCGCGGCCACCCTGCTCCGGTTCCGTCGGCTTCTTGTAGGCCTGCGCCGCTGAGCACGTGCGGTCGGGCCCGCGCGGCCGGGCCCGCGCCGTCGGACGCCCGCGAGCCGTTCGGGCCGGCGTCCGGCGTTACGTCAACTTCCTACGAAGATCGGACGATTCCGTGAGTGACACCTCCACCGAGCTCGACACCACCCGCCCGGGCCTGGCGCGGATGTACGACTACCTGCTCGGCGGCACCGAGAACCATCCGGTCGACCGCGCACTGGTCGACGAGATCGCGGTGACCGACCCGGGAGTGTTCGCCGCCGCGCGTGCGAACCGCGACTTCCTGATCCGCGCCGTCACCTACCTGACCGAGGAGGTCGGCATCCGCCAGTTCCTCGACATCGGCTCGGGACTGCCCACGCAGGACAACGTGCACGCCGTCGCCCGCGCCATCGACCCCTCGGCGCGCGTGGTGTACGTCGACAACGACCCCACTGTCGCCGTGCACGCCGAGTCGCTGGTCCAGGGCCAGGACGGCATCGCGGTGATCCTCGGCGACCTCGGCAGCCCGCAGAGCGTCCTCGACCACCCGCGGGTGCGCGAACTCATCGATTTCGAACAGCCGGTGGCGCTCCTGCTGGTCGCCGTCCTGCACTTCGTCCCGGACGGCAAGGACCCGTGGGCGGCCGTCCGGCTGCTGCTCGACGCCCTGCCCGCCGGGAGCCACCTGGTGCTCTCCCACGTGTCGCTGGCCGAACTCGACGACCTCGCCGCGACCACCGACCGGGCCTTCGAGAAGCGGAGCATCGAACTCAACGCCAACCGTTCCAAGACCCAGATCGGCCACTTCCTGGACGGTCTCGAACTGCTGCCTCCCGGCCTGGTCGAGACCACCGAGTGGCGGGCCGGGGAAGTCGCCCCGCGCCGGGTCAGCGAGATGGTCATCTACGCGGGCGTCGCCCGCAAGAACTAGGGCGCGCCGGCCGCTGGGGACAGCGGCCACGACGGAGCCAGGGCCACAGTTTTCGACCGAGGAGTGAGCAGGGTGGTTGCAGGAACCGCGAAGATCGACGCCGACCGGTCCGCCGTGCGGGCCCAGGACGCCGTGGCAGTCATCGGCATGTCGTGCCGACTGCCGCAGGCCGACGATCCGCAGGCCTTCTGGCAGCTCCTGCGCGAAGGCCGGGACGCGGTCGCGCCGGCCCCCGGGCACCGCTGGGGGCCGGCCGGCGACGGGCGGCCCATGCCCGCGGCACTGCTCGACCGGGTGGACGGGTTCGACGCCGCGTTCTTCGGGATCTCCCCCCGCGAGGCCGTCGAGACGGACCCGCAGCAGCGGCTGGTCCTCGAACTCGGCTGGGAACTCCTGGAGAACGCCGGCGTCCTCCCCGAGCGGCTCCGGGGCTCCCGCACCGGCGTCTTCGTCGGCGCGATCTGGGACGACTACGCGCACCTGCTCGGCCGGCGCGGCCCGGACGGCGCCACCGGCCACACCGTCACCGGCACCCACCGCAGCATCATCGCCAACCGGTTGTCCTACGTCCTCGGCCTGCACGGCCCCAGCCTCGCCGTGGACGCGGGCCAGTCGTCCTCCCTGGTCGCCGTCCACCTCGCCTGCGAGAGCCTGCGGGCGGGCGAGTCCGAACTCGCGATCGCGGGCGGGGTGAACCTCGACCTGCTGGCCGAGACCACCGAAACCTCCGCGAAGTTCGGCGCGCTCTCGCCGACCGGACGCTGCCACACCTTCGACGCCGACGCCGACGGGTACGTGCGCGGCGAGGGCGCCGGCCTGGTGCTGCTCAAGCCGCTGCGGCTGGCCGTGCGCGACGGCGACCGCATCCAGTGCGTCATCCTCGGCAGTGCCGTCACCAACGACGGCCGCACCGACGGCCTCACCGTGCCCAGCGCCGAGTACCAGGCCGAGGCGGTACGGCGGGCGCAGGCCGCGGCCGGCCTCCGGCCCGCCGACGTCCAGTACGTCGAACTGCACGGCACCGGCACCCGGGTCGGCGACCCGGTCGAGGCCGCCGCGCTCGGCATGGTCTTCGCCGCCGACCGGGCGGCCGACTCCCGGCTGCGAGTGGGCTCCGTCAAGACCAACATCGGACATCTGGAGGCGGCCGCCGGCATCGCCGGGCTGATCAAGACCGCACTCAGTCTGGGCCACCGCGAACTCCCCGCCAGCCTGCACTTCCGGACCCCCAACCCCGACATCCCGCTCGACGAGCTCCGGTTGCAGGTGCAGACCCGGCACGAGCCCTGGCCCCGTCCCGAGGAGCGACTGGTGGCCGGCGTCAGCTCCTTCGGCATGGGCGGCACCAACTGCCACCTCGTCCTCGCCGAGCACCGGAAGCCGGAGCCGGAGCCGGAGCCGGACGCCGCCGCGCCGTCGGCCGATCGGACCGTCCCCTGGGTGCTGTCCGGGCGGACGCGGGCCGCCCTGCAGGGGCAGGCGCGGCGGCTGCTGGACCGGCTGTCGGACGGGTCGCACGACACGCCCGCCGAGCTCGGACTGTCGCTGGCCACCACCCGGACCGCTTTCGGACACCGTGCGGCCGTCGTCGGCCGGGACCGCGGCGCCCTGGTGGACGGGCTGACCGCGCTCGCCGAGGGCCGCCCCGTCGGCGAGGTGCTGACCGGCAGCGCCGAACCGGGCGGCGCGCTGGCCCTGGTGTTCTCCGGCCAGGGTGCCCAGCGGGCCGGCATGGGCCGCGAACTCTACGAGGCCTTCGACGAGTTCAGGAATTCCGTGGACGAACTTTGTGCGGAGTTCGACGGCCTGCTGGAGCATCCGCTGAGGACCGTGATGTTCGCCGACCAGGGCACCCCGGACGCCGCCCTGCTGGACCGGACCGCGTACACCCAGCCCGCCCTGTTCACCTTCGAGGTGTCACTGTTCCGTCTGCTCGAATCGCTCGGCATCCACCCCGACTACCTGATCGGCCACTCGATCGGCGAACTGGCCGCCGCCCACGTCGCCGGGGTGCTGTCCCGGCCCGACGCCTGCCGACTGGTGGCCGGCCGCGGCGCGCTGATGCAGGCACTGCCCGAGGGCGGCGCGATGGCCGCGGTCGAGGCCACCGAGGACGAAGTGCGGGACGTCCTCGCCGCGCACGGCGGCGACGTCGGGATCGCCGCCGTCAACGCTCCCGGTTCCACCGTCGTCTCCGGCCCCGAGGCGGCCGTGCTCGCGGTAGCGGCCGTGTTCGGGGAACGCGGACGGCGAACCCGCAGGCTCCAGGTCAGCCACGCCTTCCACTCCCGGCTGATGGAGCCGGCGCTCGACGACCTGCGCGCACTCGCCGCGGGACTGGACTTCTCGGCTCCCGCCGTGCCCGTCGTCTCCAACCTCAGCGGGACGCTCGCCTCGCCCGGGCAGCTGGCCTCCGCCGACTACTGGGCCGAGCACGTCCGCGCGACGGTCAGGTTCGGAGACGGCGTTCGGACCCTGCACGAACTGGGCGTCACCCGCTTCCTCGAGATCGGCCCGGACGCGGCGCTGGTCCACATGATCCGGCAGAACCTTCCCGCGGATGCCACCCCCGGCCCGCTCGCGGTGGCCGCGCAGCGTCGGGACCGGCCGGAGGACGACACCTTCGTCCGCTCGCTCGCGCAGCTCCACCTCGCGGGGGTGGACCTCGACTGGTCCGCCTTCTTCGCCCCGAGCGGGGCCCGCACCGTCCCGCTGCCGACCTACGCCTTCCAGCGACAGAGCTTCTGGCCCGAACCCGTCGGAACGGGCCGCCCGGCGGTCGCACCGCGCGGCGCGACCGCCGAGGCGGACCCGGATGCCGGCGCCGTACCCGCCGTAGCTCCTGTACCCGCCGTACCCGCCGGGCCGGACCGGACCGGGGCGCTGTCCGCCCTGGTCCGCGCCGAGGTCGCCGCCGTCCTCGGACACACCTCGGCCGGGGACGTCGACGGCTCGGCAGTCTTCCGCGACCTCGGCCTGGACTCGATGATGTCGGTCGACCTGTGCGCGCGGCTCTCGCTCGCCACCGGCCTCGACCTGCCGACCACCCTGCTGTACGACTGCCCGAGCCCGCTCGCGCTGGGCCGGCACCTGGCGGAGCGGCTCGCCGGCGACACGCCGGACGACACGCGACCGACCGGCCCGCTGGTGGCCGTCGACGAGCCGGTGGCGATCGTCGGCATGGCCTGCCGCTACCCGGGCGGGGTGGCCTCGCCGGAGGACCTGTGGCGGCTGGTCGCCGACGGCGTCGACGCGATCGGCGGCTTCCCCGACAACCGCGGCTGGGACCTCGACACGCTCTTCGACGCCGACCCGGACCGGCCCG
Organism: Kitasatospora sp. NPDC127116; assembly: GCF_042677365.1. NCBI lineage: Bacteria > Bacillati > Actinomycetota > Actinomycetes > Kitasatosporales > Streptomycetaceae > Kitasatospora > Kitasatospora sp. NPDC127116. The sequence goes on along the minus strand of NZ_JBHXTL010000185.1, from coordinate 3,725 downwards.
GACGCTCCTACGTCGACGTCGGGGGCTTCCTGCTCGACGCGGACCGCTTCGACCCCGGCTTCTTCGGGATCAGCCCCCGGGAGGCCACCGCGATGGACCCCCAGCAGCGGCTGCTGCTGGAGACCTCCTGGGAAGCGCTGGAACGGGCCGGCGTCGACCCGTCCGGCCTGCGCGGAAGCAGCACCGGGGTGTTCGTCGGCGCCGTCGCCCCCGAGTACGGGCCGCGCCTGCACCAGGCGGCCCAGGGCTACGACGGCTACCTGCTGACCGGCAGCACCTCCAGCGTCGCCTCCGGGCGGGTGTCGTACGCCCTGGGCCTGCACGGACCGGCGATCACCGTGGACACCGCCTGCTCGTCCTCGCTGGTGGCACTGCACATGGCGGCCCAGTCGCTGCTGCGCGGCGAGTGCGAGACGGCGCTGGCCGGCGGCGCCGCGGTGATGAGCTCGCCGGGCATGTTCGTCGAGTTCAGCCGCCAGCGCGGACTGGCACCCGACGGTCGGGCCAAGGCCTTCGCCGAGGCCGCGGACGGCACCGCCTGGGCCGAGGGCGTGGGCATGCTGGTGCTGATGCGCCGGTCCGAGGCCGAGCGCCGCGGCCTGCGCGTGCTCGCGGTGATCCGCGGTTCGGCGGTCAACCAGGACGGCGCCAGCAACGGCCTGTCCGCGCCCAGCGGACCGGCCCAGGAACGGGTGGTCCGGCAGGCGCTGGCCGTCGCCGGACTGACCGGGGCGGACGTCGACGCGGTGGAGGCACACGGTACCGGTACCACCCTCGGTGACCCGATCGAGGCACGGGCGCTGCTGGCCACCTACGGCCTGCGCCGCGACCCGGCGAAGCCGTTGTGGCTGGGCTCCCTCAAATCCAACATCGGCCATGCCCAGGCGGCCGCCGGCGTCGGCGGCGTGATCAAGATGGTGATGAGCCTCCACCACGGCCTGCTGCCGCGGACCTTGCACGTGGACAGTCCGACCTCGCACGTCGACTGGAGCAGCGGAGCCGTCAGCCTGCTCCAGGACGCCGTTCCGTGGGAACGCGGCGAGCGGGTGCGCCGGGCCGCCGTGTCCTCGTTCGGCATCAGCGGCACCAACGCCCACCTGATCCTCGAAGAGGGCCCAGCTGTCCCCACCCCCGCCGTCCCCACCCCCGCCGTCCCCGACGGAGCAGGCCCCGGCCTGCCGTGGCTGCTGACCGCCCGTGACGACTCGGCGCTCCGCGGCGTCGCCGACCGGCTGGCCACGGTCCTCGCCGCCGAGGACGGCCCGCTCGACGTGGCGGGCATCGGTCGCACCCTGGCCGCCGGACGCGCCCGCTTCGAACACCGCGCGGTCGTCACCGCGACCGGTCGCGAGGAGGCCCTGCGGGCGCTGCGCGCGCTCGCGGCCGACGGTTCCGACGACCTGCTGGTGCGCGGCTACGCCGCACAGGACGCCCGTCCGGTGTTCGTGTTCCCGGGGCAGGGGTCGCAGTGGGTGGGGATGGCGACGGAGTTGTTGGGGTCGTCGGCGGTGTTCGCGGAGCGGATGGCGCAGTGCGGTTCGGCGCTGGGTGAGTTCGTGGACTGGTCGTTGTCGGGGGTGTTGGAGGGGGTGCCGGGGGCTCCTTCGTTGGAGCGGGTCGATGTGGTGCAGCCGGTGTTGTTCGCGGTGATGGTGTCGTTGGCGGAGTTGTGGCGGTCGTTCGGGGTGGAGCCGGCGGCGGTGGTGGGGCATTCGCAGGGGGAGATAGCGGCGGCGTGTGTGGCGGGTGCGTTGTCCTTGCGGGATGCGGCGCGGGTGGTGGCGTTGCGGAGCAAGGCGTTGCTGCGGTTGGCCGGTACCGGCGGCATGGTCTCCGTCGCGTCGGCCGCCGAGGACGTGGAGCAGCGGCTCGCCGCCTGGTCCGGCCGTCTGTCCGTGGCAGCGGCCAACGGGCCCCGTTCGACGGTCGTCTCCGGCGACCCGGACGCCCTGGGTGAACTCCTCGCCCACTGCGAGGAGTCCGGCGTCCGCGCCCGTCGGATCCCGGTGGACTACGCCTCGCACTCCGCGCACGTCGAGGCGCTGGAAGCGGAACTCGCCGAACTGCTGGCGCCGATCGCACCGCGCCCGCACTCCGCCGTGCCGTTCCACTCCACGCTCACCGGCGCACTCGTCGAGGACACCACGCAGCTCGACGCCGGCTACTGGTACCGCAATCTGCGCAACCCCGTCCGCTTCGAACAGGTCGTCCGCGGTCTGATCGAGCAGGGCCACACCCTGTTCGTGGAGGCCAGCCCGCACCCGGTGCTCACCGTCGGCATCGAGGAGACCCTCGACGGCATGGGCGTCCACGGCGCCGCCGTCGGATCGCTGCGCAGGCAGCAGGGCGGCCGTCCGCAGTTCCTCGACTCGCTCGCCCGCGCGATCGCCGGCGGAGCGTCGCCGGACCGGGACAGGCTGTTCCCCGGCGACGCCGCCACCGCCGAACTGCCCACCTATCCCTTCCGGCGGGAAAGCTACTGGCTCGCCGAACCCGCCGGCACCGCCGGCGGCGCGACCGGGCTCGGCCTGCAACCGGACGACCACCCGCTGCTCGGCGCGACGACCACCCTGGCCGACAACGAACAGCTGGTCTTCACCGGGCGGCTCTCGCAGCGCAGCCTCCCCTGGCTGGCCGACCACCGGGTCGGCGACACCGTGCTGCTGCCCGGCACGGCATTCGTCGAACTGGCCCTGCACGCCGGGCACCGCGTGGGCCACCGGACTCTGGAGGAACTGACCCTCGAAGCACCGCTCGTCCTCGCCGAGGCCGGCGCGGTGCGCCTGCAGGTCTCGCTCGCCGCCTCGGACGACACCGGACGGCGAGCGGTCACCGTCTTCTCCCGGCCGGAGGACGCCGACACGCCGCAGGAGCAGTGGACCCGGCACGCCACCGGCACCCTGGTCCGCGGCGCGGCCACGCCCTCCGCGCTGCCGCAGCAGTGGCCGCCGGCCGGAGCGGACCAGCTGGACGTCGCGGACCTCTACCCGCGCCTGGCCGACCAGGGGTACCACTACGGGCCGCTGTTCCAGGGCGTGACCCGCGCCTGGACGGACGGCGACGCCACCTACGCCGAGATCAGCCTTCCCGAGGACCAGCGGGCGGCGGCCGATGCGTACGGCCTGCACCCCGCGCTGCTGGACGCCGCCCTGCACCTGCTCGTCCTCGACCCCGCTGCCGCCGCCACCAGGCTGCCGTTCTCCTGGTCGGGCGTCCGGCTGCACGCGGTCGCCGCGACCGACCTGCGGGTCCGGCTGACCCGGCGCGCGGACGGCACCACCTCGATCGAGGCCGCCGACGCGAGCGGCGCGCCGGTCGCTTCCGTCGACGGGCTGACGCTGCGTGAGATGAACTCGCCCGTCGGCCGAACCGCGTCGAGCCCGGTGCTGGAAGTCGCCTGGGTCCCGCTGCGGACCGTGGCCGCGGCTCCGCCCGCCCCCGGCGAATGGGCTGTCGTCGGCCCCGACGTGCTGGACACCGAGGGTCTGCCCGTCGCCCATCACGCCGACCTGGGCGCCCTCCTCGACGCACTCGGCCCGGACGCCACCCCGCCCGCGGTCGTCCTGACCGCCTTCGAGCTCCCGGCCGGCGAGGACGCCGGCGAACTGGCCCTGGCGACCGTCGAGTCCGCCCTTGCGTTTGTGCGGGGGTGGTTGGTGGAGGAGCGGTTGGTGGGTGTGCGGTTGGTGGTGGTGACGGGGGGTTCGGTGGGGCCTGGTGGGGTG
>NZ_JBHXTL010000184.1:0-14955 GCF_042677365.1 Kitasatospora sp. NPDC127116 | reverse complement strand
GGGCCCGTCCGATCCGGACGGGCCCCTCCGCGTTCACCCCCGCGTTCCAGCGTTCAGGGGATCACTCGGCGCCCGGGATCAGCCCGTGGTCCTCCAGGTATTCCAGCTGGGCCCGCACCGACAGCTCGGCGGCCGGCCACAGCGCCCGGTCCACGTCGGAGTAGACCCGGGCCACCACCTCGGGCGCGGTCCGGCAGCCCGCCTCGACCGCGGTCTCCACCTGGGCGAGCCGGGCGGCCCGGTGGGCCAGGTAGAAGTCGACGGCGCCCAGCGCGTCCCCGAGCACCGGGCCGTGGCCGGGCAGCACCGTGCGCACGCCGTGCTGGGAGGCCATGGTGTGCAGCCGGCGCAGCGAGTCCAGGTAGTCGCCCAGCCGGCCGTCGGGGTGCGCGACCATCGTGGTGCCGCGGCCGAGCACGGTGTCGCCGGTGAGCACCGCGCCGTCGTCCGGCAGGTGGAAGGTCAGCGAGTCCGAGGTGTGCCCCGGGGTGGCCACCACCCGCAGGTCGAGACCGCCGACGTCCAGGCGCTGGCCGCCCACCAGGCCTTCCGAGCCCAGCCGGTGCGACGGGTCCAGGGCCCGCACCTCGGAGCCGGTCAGCTCGGCGAAGCGGGCCGCGCCCTCGGAGTGGTCGGCGTGGCCGTGGGTGAGCAGGGTCAGCGCGATCCGCTTGCCCCGCTCCCGCGCGAGGTCGACCACCCGGCGCAGGTGGCCCTCGTGCAGCGGGCCCGGGTCGATCACCACCGCGAGGTCCGAGCCGGGCTCGGAGAGCAGCCAGGTGTTGGTGCCGTCCAGCGTCATCGGCGACGGGTTCGGTGCCAGCACGCACAGCGCCCGAGGGGTGGCCTCGCCGCCGACGGCGGCGGCGGGGTCGCCCGGAAGGAGTCCGCTCACCGGCCGCCTCCGCCGTCTCGGTGCAGGGCCCGCAGCGGCAGTGCCCGGACGAGGGCGCGCTGCGCCACCTCGACGAACGGGACCTGGCTCACGCAGGCGGGGTCACGGGGAGTCAGACGGCGGGCGGGCATCTCGGGCGCCGTCCGGCGAGCCACGTCGTTGTGGGTCATCGGGCGTCGGTCCTCTCTCTGCGTCGGTACGGGATGGTCGCGTCCTGCGGGGTGTACGACCCGCAGCCGGTACGGGGGCCCGGGAGGCCCCACCGGTGGAACGGTCAGGAGCCCTCGGGGAACTCCCCGTCGATGGTCAGTTCCTGGTACCCGGGCCAGCGGACCGTCAGGCGGTCGCCGCGGATCTCGGCCCGGCCCAGGACCGGCGTCAGCGGGCGGTCGGCGGCCGCGGCCAGTGCCTCGGCCGCGGTCCGGGCCGAGGACAGCTCGCGCAGCACCGTCACGGTCGGCGGCAGCATGCCGAACCGGCCCTCCCGGTGGCCGCGCACCGCCTCGGCGGGGGTCAGCCAGGCGACCCGGTCGGCCTCGCCGACCTCCAGGGCCGCGCGCTGGCCGACCGGCAGCGCGGCGACGAAGAACCAGGTGTCGTAGCGCCGTTCCTCGAACTCGGGGGTGATCCAGCGGGCCCAGCCGCCCAGCAGGTCGCTGCGCAGCACCAGGCCGTGGTCGCGGAGGAACTCGGCGAAGGACAGCTCGTGCGCCTCCAGCGCGGCCCGCTCGGCGGACCAGTCGCGCGGCGCGGCGACGCTGTCGGCGTCCGGGCCGGCCAGCAGCACGCCGGCCTCCTCGAAGGTCTCCCGGACGGCCGCGCAGACCACCGCCCGCGCCGTCCGGGCGTCCACCCCGAGCCGTCGCGCCCATTCCCCGGGCGTCGGCCCGGCCCAGCCCGGCTCGACCTCGGCGTCCCGCGGGTCCACCCCGCCGCCGGGGTAGGCGTACATCCCGGCCGCGAAGGCCATCGAGGTGCGCCTGCGCAGCAGGTAGGCCTCCGGCCCCCCGGCGGCGTCGCGCAGCAGCACGACGGTCGCGGCGGGCCTGGGCACCGGCGGGGTCACCGCACCGGATGCGACCGCCCGGATCCGGGCGGGCCAGCCGGGCGGCATCGGGAGCGTCGTCGCTCGATGGTCCATGCCCGGATGCTAGGGCGTGCCCGGCGATTCCCGCCAGGCTCACCGATCGATCGGACACACTCCGGCCACACGGGGGCGGGGCCGGACAGGCCCGGCCCCGCCCCCGCGATCACGTTCAGACGGTCTTGAGGCGCACCACGAGCTCGACCTCGACCGGGGCGTCCAGCGGCAGCACCGCGACGCCGACGGCGCTGCGGGCGTGCACGCCCGCGTCGCCCAGCACCTTGCCGAGCAGCTCGCTGGCGCCGTTGACGACGGCCGGGACACCGATGAAGTCGGGGGCGGCGGCGACGAAGCCGACGACCTTGACGACCCGCTCGATCCGGTCGAGGTCGCCGATCACGGACTTCACGGCGGCCAGGGCGTTCAGCCCGCAGATCTGCGCGAGGTCCTTGGCCTCCTCCGGGGAGACCTCGGCACCGACCTTGCCGGTGGTCGGCAGCTTGCCGCCGACGACCGGGAGCTGGCCGGAGGTGAACACGAGGTCGCCGGAGTGCACGGCCGGCACGTAGGCGGCGACCGGGGCGGCCACCGGAGGCAGGGTCAGACCCAGCTCGGCGAGCTTCTCCTCGACCTTGCTCATGCGTTCTTCTCCCGCTTGAAGTAGGCCACCAGCTGCTCCGGGTTCGGGCCGGGCACGACCTGGACGAGCTCCCAGCCGTCCTCGCCGAAGTTGTCCAGGATCTGCTTGGTGGCGTGCACCAGCAGGGGCGCCGTCATGTATTCCCACTTGGTCATGGCCAGACTCTAGACGAGCCGTCGCGGTGATCCGCTCCGACGGCCGCGAGGCGTGTGAGGTGGGGCACAAAGAGGGCATGATCCGGCCTGACGGCCCAGGTGCTCCGGGCATCCGGTGCGCTCCCTGGTTACCCTCGCGAGAGGGCACCCTGGTGAAGGGCACCCCCGTCGGGAGGGGACCCTGGTGAGGGGCACCCTCGTCAGGAGGGGACGCCCGTAGGACGGAGACGGACGGAGACGGAGCGTGGCACGCACCCCCGGCCAGGCGGCCCGGCGCGACCCCGACTGGGAGGGCGTCCGGCTGCACGTGGTCAGCGGCAAGGGCGGCACCGGGAAGACCACGCTGGCCGCGGCGCTGGCCCTGGCGCTCGCCGCCGACGGCGGACGGGTGCTGCTGATCGAGGTCGAGGGCCGGCAGGGCATCGCCGAGCTGTTCGGGATCGCCGCACTGCCGTACGAGGAGCGCCGGATCGCCTCGGTCTCCCGCGCCCAGCTGGGGCTGGCCGCCGGTGGGGGCGGGCCCGGCGAGGTCTTCGCGCTGGCGATCGACACCGAGCTGGCGCTGCTGGAGTACCTGGAGATGTTCTACAAGCTCGGCCGGGCCGGGAAGGCGCTCCAGAAGGTCGGCTTCGTCGACTTCGCCACCACCATCGCGCCCGGTGTGCGGGACGTCCTGCTCACCGGCAAGGCCTGCGAGGCGACCAGGCGCAAGGACCCGGACGGCCGGCGGCGCTACGACGCGGTGGTCATGGACGCCCCGCCGACCGGGCGGCTGACCAGGTTCCTGAACGTCAACGCGGAGGTCGCCGGACTGGCCCGGATCGGCCCGATACACACCCAGGCGCAGGCCGTGATGCGGGTGCTGAAGTCGCCGGAGACCGCGGTGCACCTGGTCACCCTGCTGGAGGAGATGCCGGTGCAGGAGACGGTCGACGGCATCGGGGAGCTGCGCGAGGCGAAGCTCCCGGTGGGCGGGGTGATGGTCAACATGGTCCGGCCGCCGGTGCTGGACGCGGCGGCGGTGGCCGCGGTGGACGGGGACCACCGCGAGGAGGTCGCCGTGGCGCTCGGCGAGGCCGGGCTCGGCGGCCGCACGCGCGCCGCGGAGAAGGTCCGGGCGGCGGTGGAGCCGCTGATCGACCCCCTGCTGGCGCAGGCCAGGGAGCACGCCGAGCGGGTCGAGCTGGAGCGCGCGCAGCGCGCCGACATCCAGCAGCTGCGGCTCCCGACGTACGAACTGCCGCTGCTGGGCGAGGGCGTGGACCTCGGCGGGCTGTACCGGCTGGCGGGCGAACTGAAGCGGCAGGGGGCGGCATGACCTCGAACAGCGGGGTGCGGAGCACCGGGCGGCGACTCGCGGTGGACGAGCTGATCGACGACCCGAAGACCAGGATCATCGTCTGCTGCGGTTCCGGCGGCGTCGGCAAGACCACCACCGCCGCGGCGCTCGGCCTGCGGGCGGCCGAGCGCGGCCGCAAGGTCGTGGTGCTGACCATCGACCCGGCCCGCCGGCTCGCCCAGTCGATGGGCCTGACCGAGCTCGACAACACCCCCCGGGTGGTCAAGGGGGTCACCGGCGACGGCGAGCTCCAGGCCATGATGCTGGACATGAAGCGGACCTTCGACGAGGTCGTGCTGGCCCACGCCGAGCCCGAGCGGGCCAAGGCGATCATGGAGAACCCCTTCTACCAGTCCCTGTCGGCCGGCTTCGCGGGCACGCAGGAGTACATGGCGATGGAGAAGCTCGGGCAGCTGCGCGCCGCCGAGGAGTGGGACCTGATCGTCGTGGACACCCCGCCGTCCCGCTCGGCGCTCGACTTCCTGGACGCGCCCAACCGGCTCGGGTCCTTCCTGGACGGCCGGGTGATCCGGATCCTCACCGCCCCGGCCAAGGTCGGCGGGCGCAGCGCGATGCGCTTCCTGAACGTCGGGATGGGACTGCTCACCGGCACCCTGGGCAAGATCTTCGGTGCTCAGCTGCTGACCGACGTGCAGACCTTCGTCAGCGCGATGGACTCGATGTTCGGCGGTTTCCGGGAGCGCGCGGACCGCACGTACCAGCTGCTCAAGGCGCCGGGCACGGCGTTCCTGGTGGTGGCCGCGCCGGAGCGGGACGCGCTGCGCGAGGCGGCGTACTTCGTGGACCGGCTGGCCGCGGACCGGATGCCGCTGGCCGGGCTGGTGCTCAACCGGGTGCACGACACGGGGGCACCGCAGCTCACCGCGGAGCGGGCGCTGGCGGCCGCCGAGGCCCTGGAGGAGAACGGCTCGGAGCACGCCTCGCCCGCTGCGGAACTGCTCGCGGCCGGGCTGCTGCGACTGCACGCCGAGCGGATGCAGATCATGGGGCGCGAACGCCGCACCCGCGACCGCTTCGTCTCGGTGTACCCGGACGTGCCGATCGTGGAGGTGCCGGCGCTGCCGGGCGACGTGCACGACCTGGACGGGCTCCGGGCCATCGGGGACCGGCTCAACGGCGCGGTGTAGCCCGTGCCCGAGGGCCGACCGGCCCGGACCGCGCGGTGCGGCCGGGCTCAGCCCGCCTGGGCGTAGTCCGTCAGTATCACTCCGGTCGCGAGGGACTCCTCGTACTCGGTGCGTGCCGTCTCCAGCAGCCTCCGCCACGAGATGACGGTCGGGCGGCGGCGCAGCAGCGCACGGCGCTCGCGCTCCGTCATCCCGCCCCACACCCCGAACTCCACCCGGTTGTCCAGGGCGTCCGCGAGGCACTCCGTCCGGACGGGGCAGCCGCTGCACACCGCCTTCGCGCGGTTCTGCGCCGCCCCCTGGACGAACAGTTCGTCCGGATCACTCGTGCGGCAGGCGGCCTGCGCACTCCAGTCGTCAACCCAGCCCATGCCGGCGCCGTCCTCTCCCGTTTCGAGGCTCCCCCACGGCGGCAACGGCATATTCACCGTTGCCAGTTGAGGACGTTACGGAAGAACGACAGCTTGCAACAGCCCCTTCGGGCTCAATCTCGAATGACCCGATTGGACTATGGGTATCGATCAGCTCACTCGTTGGAGTGATCGCAGGTCGCACGCCTTGCCAAAAGCGGAGCCCGCACTCTCGCCACAGGAGTCACCACGGAGCGTGACTGAACACACGGGTACAGCAGGCCACAGCTGCCTCAAAACCCGGCCATCGCGGGGCATTTCGGGCAAGTCTCCTCGCCCACAAGAGTGAGCGATGTTGACGCACCGAAGCTGTCGCAAGCTTGTGACAAGCCTAGGCGAACGCCTGCCGCTGTGTGCGGGAATCCGCGACGTAGGGTTCTCCCCATGGCACCGAAGCGCCCACAGGCACCCCAGCCCCCAGGCAACACCGGAGCTCCGCGCGGCAGGACCGGCGGATCACCGTTGGAGCACGCCGGCAACGGCGTGAAGTTCCTGGGCGTCAGCGTGCTCTCCGGAGTCCTGCTGGCCGGTCTCGCCCTGCCCGCCGTCGGCGCCATCGGGCTGACCGCCAAGGACACGGCGGAGAGCTTCGACAACATCCCGGACGACTTCAAGACCCCGCCGCTCACCCAGGCCACCCAGATCTTCGACGCCAAGGGCGGGCTGATCGCCAAGGTCTACGAGCGCGACCGCACGGTCCTGACCGCCGATCAGATGTCGCCCTTCATGCGCCACGCCCAGGTGGACATCGAGGACGCCCGCTTCTACGAGCACGGCGCCGTCGACCTCAAGGGCATCCTCCGCGCGGTCAGCAAGAACGCGGAGAGCGGCACCGCCTCCCAGGGCGCCTCCACCCTGACCCAGCAGTACGTGAAGAACGTCAACGTGGAGAAGGCCGGCGACGACCAGGCGGCCGTCCTGGAGGCCCAGCGCAAGACCCTGGGCCGCAAGATCCAGGAACTCAAGGTCGCCATCAAGCTGGAGGAGGACCTGTCCAAGGACCAGATCCTCACCAACTACCTCAACATCACCTTCTACGGCCACCAGGCCTACGGGGTCGAGGCCGCCTCCCAGCGCTACTTCAGCAAGAGCAACAAGGACCTGACCGTCGCCGAGGCCGCCACCCTGGCCGGCATGGTGCAGAACCCGTCGTCCTACGACCCGGTGCGCTACCCCGAGAACACGGTCAAGCGCCGCAACGTCGTGATCGACAAGATGCTGGAGAACAAGCACATCACCGCCGACCAGGCGAAGGAGGCGAAGGCCGCCCCGCTGGGTCTGAAGTACAAGGACCCGCAGAACGGCTGCATCACCGCCCAGGCCGGCATGGGCTTCTTCTGCGACTACGTCCGCCACGTGGTCAAGCAGGACCCGGCCTTCGGCAAGAACGCCGACGAGCGCAAGAAGGTGTGGAACACCGGCGGCCTGAACATCTACACCACGCTGGACCCGGACAAGCAGGCCGCCGCGCAGAACGCCGTCACCAAGAAGGTCAACGTGACCGACACGGTGTCGGCCGCCGCGACCATGATGGAGCCGGGCAGCGGCAAGATCCTGGCGATGGCCCAGACCCGCCCGTACGGCCTGGACCCGAACAAGAACCAGACCGTCGTCAACCTCAACGTGGACGCCGCGATGGGCGGCGGCAACGGCTTCCAGACCGGTTCGACCTTCAAGCCGATCCTGGCCGCGGCCGCGCTGGAGTCGGGCATGTCGAACACCCAGGCGTTCCCGTCCGAGAACAAGATCGAGTACCCGCAGATGTCCACCTGCTCGGGCACCTGGAAGAACACCGTCAAGCCCAAGGAGACGGTGAAGAACGAGCAGGACAGCGAGGTCGGGCCGTACCAGCTGAAGGAGGCCATGGCCCGCTCGGTCAACACCTACTTCGTGCAGATGGAGCAGCAGGTCGGCCTCTGCGCGATGAAGCAGATGGCGAACAAGCTGGGCATCACCCAGTCCGCCAAGGGCGACGCCTTCCAGGAGGTGCCCTCGATGGTCCTCGGCACCCTGGAGCTCTCCCCGCTGACCATGGCGAACGTCTACGCGACCTTCGCCGCCCGCGGCAAGTACTGCACCCCGATCGCGATCAACAAGATCACCACGGTGGACGGCAAGGACATCCCGGTCCCGCAGTCCCAGTGCAGCCAGGCCTTCTCCGAGCAGACCGCGGACTCGCTCAACGCCGTCCTGCTCAACGTGACCGAGAAGGGCACCGCGGCCGCCCTGACCATGGACGACGGCCGCAAGATCGCCGGCAAGACCGGTACCACCGACGAGAAGAAGGCCGCCTGGTTCAGCGGTTACACCCCGTCGCTGGCCGCCGCGGTCTGGCTCGGCGGCCCGGCCGGCGGCGTCAAGATGAAGAACATCACCATCGGCGGCAAGTACTACCCCGAGGTGTTCGGCGCCGACGGCCCCGGCCCGATCTGGGCGATGGCGATGAACCAGGCGCTCAAGGGAACGCCGCTGGAGCCGATCCAGACCGCCAACATCCCGGACCCGCAGCCGGCCACTCCCCCGGCGGGCGCCACCGCACCGGCCACCGACCCGAACGCTCCGCAGCCCGGCGGCAACCCCCCGCCGCCGCAGCAGGGCGGCAACCCCGGCCAGCCCGGCGGGCAGCCCGGCGGGCTCCCCGGCGGACTGCCCGGCGGCTTCCCCGGCGGGTTCACCTTCCCGCCCTTCCCCGGCAACGGGAACGGGAACGGCGGCCGGCACGGCGGCGGCAACGGGAACGGCTGACCCGTCCCGGGCCGCGAAACGGCCGACACGGTGAAGGGGCGCCCTCCAGTGCGGAGGGCGCCCCTTCGGCGTGTTGCCGGGGCGGCGCATGACCGAGGCGGCGCATGACCGACGCGGGGCGTCACCGGGGCGGCGCGTCACCTGGGGGCGTCACCTGGGCGACGGGTCGGGACCGGCGGACCAGCGGGCCGGCTGACCAGCGGACCGGCTGACCGGCTGACCGGCGCCCACGGGGGCGTCCGGCACCCGGCTCAGGCCAGGGCGGCCTTCACGGCCGCGGCGACCCGGCCGCCCTCGGCCAGGCCGTCGACCTTGGGCTTCACCAGCTTCATGACGGCGCCCATCCCCTGCGGGCCGCTCGCACCGCTCTCGGCCACGGCGGCCGCCACGATCGCGGCCAGTTCCTCGTCGGAGAGCTGCTTGGGCAGGTAGGTCGCCAGCACCTCACCCTCGGCCCGCTCCCGGGCCGCCTGCTCCGTCCGGCCCGCCGTGTCGAAGGCCTCGGCCGCCTCCCGGCGCTTCTTCGCCTCGCGGCCGATCACCTTCAGCACATCGGCGTCGGACAGCTCGCGCTTCTGCTTGCCCGCCACCTCCTCGCTGGTGACGGCCGCCAGCGTGAGCCGGATGGTGGACGCGCGCAGCTCGTCCCGGTCCTTGATGGCAGCCGTGAGGTTCTCGTGCAGCTGCTCCTTGAGCGTTGTCATTTCCTCTTCTTATCCTTCGGCTGTGGGTGGGCTCAACCGGGTTTCCCCGGGCGTCCACCGGGGTTTCCGCAGTTGAACGAGTATCCCCCGAGAACCCCGGCCGGCATCCCCGACAACCCCGGCCGAGGGCGCCCGACAGCCCGCCGGACGGCGCCGATCCGACCCGGGAACGGGCGGCGGTCGATTCCATGAACAATCGATGCCCGACTCCGGGAACAAGCGACGGGATTCGGCCACGGTGGCCGATAATGCTTGCACAATATCGGCCGCAATGCCGAAAATTGCCGGATCCGGAGCGAAGTTGCCGGTCCCGGAGGGGCAAATCGAACGCTGTGACCGCTTCGCCGAAAATAGTCCGCGTAGTACACTCGTTCGCGCGTCGCTTGAGCAGCCGATGGCGGCGATCACCTCACCTCGAATCACCGTCGAATCATCGCCGAAGACCGCCACGAACAACTGCGACAACCCGTCATCACGTCCCCGATTCATTATTCCACGGCACTGGCACACTGCCGCCCAGGCACCTGGCGGCCCTGACACCTGGCGGCCCGGGTCCCTTGCGCCCCCTGCCGGAACGAGCGCGCACGCCCGCGCTCCGCCCGGCTGCCCGACCGCCCGGCGACAGTGATCGCTTTTCGGAGCGATGGGCGCCGTAAAAGCGATCGCATCGAGTTCTGACTTTTATTCTGCTCACAACAGCAGGAAGCGCGGGGGAATGGACAACAATCAGCTTCGATCGATGTTGGTGACCCAACGGAAGATGGTCGGCTGGAGCCAGGAGCAATTAGCCGAACACTCCACTGTCAGCGTCCGCACCATTCGCAACCTGGAAACCGGCGCCATCAAGAATCCGCGCCGCAGTTCCGTGGAACTCCTGGTGGGCGCGCTGTTCGCCGCGGCGACCAACCGGGACGACACCCTGCTCTCCCAGGTCGTTCACGCGGGCGCCCCGGCCGGGCTGCCGCCCACCCGGCCGGAACCCGGATTCCCGGCCCGCGTCGCCGAGCTCCCGGACAACGCGCGGTGGCGGGGACTGCGACCCAAGACGGACATCACCGTCGGCCGACGGGCCGACCTGCTGCACGTCGTGACCGCCCTGCGACCGGGCCGTCCGCTGGTGCTCACCGGACCCGCCGGGGTCGGCAAGACCCGGCTGGCGCTGGACTCGGCCGCCCACCTGCTGGACCGCTTCCGGGACGGCGTCGTGGTCCTGGAACTCGGCTCGGTCACCCCCGAGGCCGTCGACCCGGCGGCCGCCTCGGCCCAGGCCCAGCGCGCGCTCGACACCCTCCTCCGGGGCTTCGGCCGCGACCCGCGGACCGGCCCCGAGCTGCAGCTGCTGCTGGTCGTCGACAACGCCGAGCACGTCATCGACACGGTGGCCCGGCAGGTCAGGACACTGCTGGCGCGGCACCCGGCACTCCACATCATGATCACCTCGCTGCGGGCGCCCGCCGGGGTCCCCGCCGACCTGTGGGAGGTCTCACCGCTGTCGGTCGACCACCCGGACGGCCCCTACGGCTGCCCGCCGGCCGCCGAGCTGTTCTGCCACCGGGTGCACTCGGTCGCCCCGACGCTCGACCTCGGCGACCAGATGCCGCAGGTCGTCGAGCTCTGCCGACGCCTCGGCGGCCTGGCGCTCGCGATCGAGAACGCCGCCGTGCGGATGCGCTCGGTGCCCCTGCACGTCCTGGTGGACGAGTGCCGGGTGCTGCCGATCCTCGGCCAGGAGGAGGTCGGCGGGCTCTCCCACCACCGCTCGCTGCACCGCAGCCTCGCCTGGGCGTACGGACTGCTCGACGAACGGCAGCGCCGGGCACTCAGACGGCTCTCCCGGTTCCCCGAGGAGTTCTCCATCGACGACATCCGGCAGGAGCCCGTCGACGGCGGCGGCCCGGCCGGCCGGGAGCCCTCCCGCAACCTCGACGTCCTGGCCGAACTGGTCGACTTCTCCGTCGTCCAGGTGAATCGCGGCCACCAGTACGCGTACCGGGTCCCCCGGATGATGCGCGAGTACGTCAACGCCATTCCGGCCTGAGGCCGGCCCGCGCCCCCGTCGCCCGGAGTGCCGCTCCGGGCGACGGGGGTGCCGGGCGACGGGGTGCTCCACGCCTCCGGGGAGGGGCCTCCTGAGCAAGGGTCAGCCCTTCCGCCCGGCAGCGGCCCACCCGTCTTCCTTCCCCCTCCGGCCCCGTAACCCGTCTTCGCAACCCGTCTTCGTAACCCCTCTTCGTAACCCGTCTTCCCGGTTACACCTATCCTGGGGCGCATGACCGACGGAGACGACCCGGTCCCCCGGAACGCGACCGGCCCTGCCGACCCGGCCGTACGGCGCACCCCGCCCGGGCTGGTCCTCACCACCCCCGGGGGCAGCCGCTTCCACTTCGACCCCGGCGCCCTCTGCCTGGAACTGCTCACCACCGGCGGACCCGGCCCGTACGCCCGGTACGAGGTGCTGCACCGGCCCGCCGACCTCGCCGCCTGGCTCCCGCCGTCCCGGCTGCGGCTGCCCGCCGACGCCGTACGGATCTCCCCCGCCGAGCTCACCGCCACCCGCACCCTCCGCGACGCCCTGTGGCACCTGGCCGCCGCCCGCGCCCACGGCCGCCCCGGCGAACCCGAGGACTACGCCGTCCTCAACCGGGCCGCCGAGCACCCGCCACTGGTCCCCCGGATCGCCCCGGACGGCACCGCGGCCGCCCCGCCACCCGCCGACGGAACCCAGCTGACCTCCACCCTCGCCCGGGACGCCATCGCCCTGCTCACCGGCCCGTACGCGGACCGGATCCGGGAATGCGGCGCCCACGACTGCCGACTGATCTTCGTCGACACCTCGCGCCCCGGCCGCCGGCGCTGGTGCTCGATGGAACGCTGCGGCAACCGCCACAAGGTCCGCTCCCTGCGCGCCCGCCGGGAGACCGAGGAGACGCCCCCGGCCGCCGCCCTCCCCGCCGACTCCGGGCGTGCGCCCGCTGATCCACCGTCTGAGAGCATGGGCTGATGCGACCGCTGTACTCCGTTCCCCTCGGCATCGCCGCCGCCGGCACCGCCTGCCTCGCCTACTCCGTCGGGTACGAGGTCCGGGCCTTCCGCCTCCGCCGGATCGAGGTCCCCGTCCTCCCGCGCGGCGCCCGCCCGATCCGGGTCCTCCAGGTGTCCGACATCCACATGGTGAGCGGGCAGGGCAAGAAGCAGCGCTGGCTGAAGAGCCTGGCCGGCCTGCGCCCCGACCTGGTGGTCAACACCGGCGACAACCTCTCCGACCCGCTCGGCGTCCCGGCCACCCTCGACGCGCTCGGGCCCCTCATGGAGTTCCCCGGCGTCTACGTCTTCGGCTCCAACGACTACTACGGCCCGGCCCGCAAGAACCCGGCACGCTACCTCCAGGCCATGCGCAGCGGCGCCCACGGCATGAACAACCCCGACGGCACCGCCCGCCGCGGCATCACCGGAGCCGTCCACAACCCGTGGGAGAAGCTCCGCGACGGCTTCGACGGGGCCGGCTGGCTCGACCTCACCAACACCCGCGGCCGGCTCACCGTGAACGGGCTCGACCTGGAGTTCACCGGCCTCGACGACCCCCACATCCGCCGCGACCGCTACAGCGACGTCGCCGGCGGCCCCTCCGCCGACGCCGACCTCTCCCTCGCCGTCGTCCACGCGCCCTACCTGCGCGTCCTCGACGCCTTCACCGCCGACCGCTACCCGCTGATCCTGGCCGGCCACACCCACGGCGGCCAGCTCTGCATCCCCTTCTACGGCGCCCTGGTCACCAACTGCGACATCGACACCCGCCGGGTCAAGGGCCTCTCCACCCACACCGCCGGCGGCCACCGCTCCCACCTCCACGTCTCGGCCGGGTGCGGCACCAACCGCTACACCCCCGTCCGCTTCGCCTGCCCGCCCGAGGCCACCCTCCTCACCCTCGTCCCGGCCCCCCGCTGACCCCCGCCGGACGCCCGCCCGAAACCGGATTTCGTGTCTCGGCGAGCGTCCGGTAGAGTTCTACTCGTCGCGAAGGAGACGGAGCGACAAACCGCAAGACCGGGGTGTGGCGCAGCTTGGTAGCGCGCTTCGTTCGGGACGAAGAGGCCGTGGGTTCAAATCCCGCCACCCCGACCCACTGCAGAGGGCCTGCCGGAGAAATCCGGCAGGCCCTCTGTCGTTGTGCGGGGCCGCCCGGGTGACCGATCCTCAGCCGCTCCGGCGGTGGGGGCCTGCCGCCGAGTCCGCCGGTCGGTGACCGGCGGGTTCCGCCAGCCGGGTGTGCCGGGTCCGGCCGTCGGCCGGGCTCCGGATCGCGGACCTGGGGCGACGCCCCGTCCGGACAACCCGTCGGAGCTCCCTGCACGCCCGCGGTGCCGTCGCCGGCCGGTTCGCCCGCGGCCGCCTCCGCTCCGGCCCCGGGATCGCGCTCGGCATCGACGGGGCCATCGCGATCGTCGTGGAGGGGCCCGCCGCGGCGACACCCGGAACAGGTCGTGATTCGCGCCGTGTTCGGCCCCTGGAAAGCTCCGGACCGGACGGCGGGAAGGGCGGACCACCAGTGGGGCGGGCACGCGGGCGTGAGTGGACGCGGTGCGCCGGGCGGCGTCCGGTCAGAGGACGGTGGTCAGTTCGGTGCGGGAGGTGATGTTGAGCTTGGGGTAGGCCTTGTAGAGGTGGTGGGCGACGGTGCGGGGGCTGAGGAAGAGCTGGGCGGCGATGTCGCGGTTGGTGAGGCCCTGGGCGGCGAGGCGGGCGATCTGGAGTTCCTGGGGGGTGAGGGGGGACTGCGGGGTGCCGGTGGGGGTGGCCGGGGCGGGGGTGCCGGTGGCGGAGAGTTCGGTGCGGGCGCGGGCGGCCCAGGGGTGGGCGCCGAGGCGGTCGAAGGTCTCCAGGGCGGCGCGCAGGTGGGGGCGGGCGTCGGTGCGGCGGCGGGTGCGGCGCAGCCATTCGCCGTAGAGGAGGGCGGTGCGGGCCTGTTCGAAGGGGCGGTGGGCCGTCGCGTGCCGGGAGAGGGCGCCGCGGTAGGCGGTCTCGGCGAGTTCGTCGGGGCCGAGCAGGGCCTGGCAGCGCAGGCGGAGGGCCTCGGCCCAGGGGCGGTCGGCGGCGGCCGTCCAGCGGGCGAAGCGCTCGTAGGGTTCGGCGGCGCGTTCGGGGGTGCCGAGGCGGACGGCGGCCTCGACCAGGTCGGGGACGGCCCGGGTGGCGCTGATGTGGTGCCGGTGCGGGCCGGTGGTGAGGGTGTGCAGCCGGTCGGCGGCGTCGCCGGCGCGGCCCTGGCCGAGGTCGAGCAGGGCGAGCGCCCACTGGACCCAGGCCAGGCCGGCTGCGGGGGCGGCGGTCTGCGGGCCGGTGGTGGCGAGGGCGGTCGCGGCGAGTTCGGCGCAGCTGTCGGCGCGGCCGTCCAGCGCGGCCAGGCAGGCGAGCAGCGCGGTGAGTTGGCTGACCCACTGGTGCTGGCCGGTGTCCCGGGCGAGGCCGAGGCCTTCGGTGGCGGTGAGTTCGGCGTCGCGGTGCCGGCCGTGGAAGAGTTCGGCCTCGGCCAGGAAGAACTGCAGGGTGGGCATCACTCCGACGGTGCCCTTGGCGCGGGCTTCTGCGATCAGTTCGGCGGCGAGTTCGACGGTCTCCTCGTCGCGCCCGAGGACCAGGGTGGCGCCGCACAGCTGGACCAGGTCGACCGGGCTGTCGGCCCCTGCCCGGCGGGCGGCCTCCACGGCCTCCCGGACGGGCCGGAGCGGCGTGGCGGGCCGGCCGAGCGCGGGCAGGACGGCAGCGGGCAGGTGGCGGGCGAGCGGGGCGAGGGGGTCGTCGTCGGCGAGCGGCAGGACCGCCAGGCGGTCCAGGACG
>NZ_JBHXTL010000183.1:0-15023 GCF_042677365.1 Kitasatospora sp. NPDC127116 | reverse complement strand
GCCGAAGGTCTCGGCCGCCCAGGCGAGGACCTCCTGCGCGGAGGCCTCCTCCAACTCACGGCCTGCTCTCTCCGCCAACGACGCGTAGTCAGTCGTTGTGCTGCTCATGTGACGTACCCCCGTGGTTGGTCGGTGACAGCAGGCCGAGGAACTTCAGCTGGAAGGCGCGGCGGCATCCGTGGCACTCCCAGGCGCCGTGCCCGGCCTCGGAGGGGCGCAGGTCCTCGTCCCCGCAGTAGGGGCAGAAGAAAGGGGCCGCTCGCTCGCTCACGACAGCTGGTCCTCGGTCGCCCGGGCCGCCCACTGGGCGAAGCGCTCGCCCTCGGTGCGGTCGGCCTGGTAGCGGGTCAGCACGCGCTCGACGTAGTCGGGCAGGCCCGCGCTGGTGACCTTGAGGCCGCGGACCTTGCGGCCGAAGCCGGCCTCCAGGCCGAGCGCGCCGCCGAGGTGCACCTGGTAGCCCTCGACCTGCTCGCCGTGCTCGTCGGTGACCAGCTGGCCCTTGAGTCCGATGTCGGCGACCTGGATGCGGGCGCAGGCGTTCGGGCAGCCGTTGATGTTGATGGTCAGCGGCTCGGCGAAGTCCGGCAGGCGCTGCTCCAGCTCGTCGATGAGGGTGCGGCCGCGCTCCTTGGTCTCGACGATGGCGAGCTTGCAGTACTCGATGCCGGTGCAGGCCATGGTGCCGCGGCGGAACGGCGAGGGGGTGACCCGAAGGTCGAGCGCCTCCAGGCCGGCCACCACGGAGTCGACGTGCTCCTCGGCGATGTCGAGGACGATCATCTTCTGCTCGGCGGTGGTGCGCACCCGGTCGCTGCCGTGGGCGGCGGCGAGGTCGGCGATCCGGCCGAGCAGCTTGCCGTCGACCCGGCCGACGCGCGGCGCGAAGCCGATGTAGAACTTCCCGTCCTGCTGCCGGTGGACGCCGACGTGGTCGCGCCAGCGGGCGGCGGGCTCGGCCGGGGCGGGGCCGTCGAGCAGCGGGCGCTCGAGGTACTCGTCCTCCAGCACCCGGCGGAACTTCTCCACGCCCCAGTCGGCGACCAGGAACTTCAGCCGGGCGCGGTTGCGCAGGCGCCGGTAGCCGTAGTCGCGGAAGATGCCGATGACGCCGCCGTAGACGTCGGCGACCTCCTCCAGCGGGACCCACGCGCCCAGCCGCACACCCAGCTTGGGGTTGGTGGACAGGCCGCCGCCGACCCAGAGGTCGAAGCCGGGGCCGTGCTCGGGGTGGACCACGCCGACGAAGGAGACGTCGTTGATCTCGTGCGCGACGTCGAGCAGCGGGGAGCCGGAGACCGCGCTCTTGAACTTGCGCGGGAGGTTGGAGAAGTCCGGGTTGCCGATGAAGCGGCGCTGGATCTCCTCGATGGCGGGCGTGCCGTCGATGATCTCGTCCTCGGCGATGCCGGCCACCGGGGAACCGAGGATGACGCGCGGGGTGTCGCCGCAGGCCTCGGTGGTGGACAGGCCGACGGCCTCCAGCTTCTGCCAGATCGCCGGGACGTCCTCGATCCGGATCCAGTGGTACTGGATGTTCTGGCGGTCGGTCAGGTCGGCGGTGCCGCGGGCGTACTGCTCGGAGACCTCGGCGATCGCCCGCAGCTGGGGGACGGTCAGTCGGCCGCCGTCGATGCGCACGCGGAGCATGAAGAACTCGGCGTCCAGCTCGTGCGGGTCCAGGATCGCGGTCTTGCCGCCGTCGATGCCCTCCTTGCGCTGGGTGTAGAGCCCCCACCAGCGCATCCGGCCGCGCAGGTCGGCCGGGTCGATCGAGTCGAAGCCCCGGTGCGCGTAGATCGTCTCAATACGTGTCCGCACATTGAGACCGTCGTCGTCCTTCTTGAACTGCTCGTTGGCGTTCAGAGGGGTGTAGTGGCCCATGCCCCACTGGCCCTCGCCGCGGTGGCGGGTCGCCTTGCGGGCCGCTGCGGGGCGGCGCTCGGCGGCGAGGTCGGCCGTGGGCTCGACGGTCTCGGAGGAGGTGGCCATGGTGAAGTCCTTCGGGGCAGGTGGCGCTGGCGCCGAATAGGTCGCGGGGCGTGCTCGGCCGTGCGGTGCCGCTCTGACCTGCGGATTTCTCAAGGCCTTGAGGGCAGTGACCGGGACCGGGCGGGCGCCTGCGCATCCGCTGCGACGGGGATGGCGGGGGAGGTCGGCGCCGGGTGCGGTGGTGCGGCGGAGTCGGGCTCAGGTCACCGGACAGATGGCGCTGGACACGCGAAGGAGGTCGACGTGGAGTCGACCTACCAGGGTGGTTCCGGCGCTAGACATGGCAAGAGATTCGCACGGCGCGGGACTCGCGGTCCACTAACATCCGGATGCTGGACGCTGAGGTTTCGCCAGGCGAGACATCCGGACGTTCCCGCCGCTCCCCGCCGGGGCGCCCGGCCACGCGCCCGTACCCCCGGGGAGATCAACCGCGCGGCCCCGGCCCGATACGGTGGGCCCTGTGCAAGCAGCAGGCGATACGAGCAGACCGAACGCCGAGCGGCCCTCCCGGCGAAGGGGCAAGGGCGCGCGGCGGGCGGCGAAACAGGCCACCTGGCGCCGCACGGCGTGGGAGCTGGTCAGGGACACCACCAACACCTGCGTCGAGTACCGGGTCACCGGGCTCGCCGCGGAGGCGGCCTTCTTCACCCTGCTGTCGATCCCGCCGCTGCTGCTCGGGCTGGCCGGCACCCTCGGCTACCTCGACGAGTTCGTCGGCGCGGGCACCATCGCCGGGCTCAAGAAGAGCATCCTCTCGGCCTCCGGGACGGTGCTGTCGGACTCCTCCGTCAACGAGGTCGTGGTCCCGCTGCTGGACGGGGTGTTCGACCGCACCCGGCCCGACCTCGTCTCGATCGGCTTCCTGCTGTCCCTGTGGTCCGGCTCCAGGGCCCTGTACATCTTCATCGACACCATCACCGTCATGTACGGGCTCGACGGAAAGCGGGGCATCGTCAAGACCCGGCTGATGTCGCTCAGCCTCTACTTCGGCGCCCTGGTGATCGGCTCGCTGGTGCTGCCGCTGCTGATGGTCGGTCCGGGGCTGCTGGAGAACGCGGTGCCCGGGGTGTCCGGGCTGGTCGGCGCCCTCTACTGGCCGGTCGCGATCGTGCTGCTGACCGTCTCGCTGACCACCCTCTACCACCTGGCCGTCCCGGTCTCGACCCCGTGGCGCGAGGACATCCCCGGCGCCCTGGTCGCCCTGGTGGTGCTGGTCTTCTGCAGCGTCGGCCTGCGGGTCTACCTGGTCAGCTCGGTCGAGGGCCCCTCGGTGTACGGCTCGCTGGCGGCGCCGGTGGCCGTGCTGCTGTGGATCTTCGTGGTGGCGCTCGCGGTGCTCATCGGCGCCGCGATGAACGCCGCGATAGACCGCCGCTGGCCCACCCTGGAGACCGCCGACGCGCGCGCCGAGAACGAGCGCGCCCACGAGGAGGCGGCCGCCGCCGTGGTCCGCGAGGTCGCCGCCCGGCGGGCCGTCGAACGGGCCCGGCGGGCCCGCGAGCTCGGGCTCGCCGAGGGCGTCGAGGAGGAGTGGGGCGAGGACGAGGGCGAGGACGTCGAGGTGCCCTCCGAGTACCCGGAGCGGTGGGCCGACGTGCTGGCCGCCGACAACGTGCGCGGCCGGCTCACCGCCCGCGGCGGGCCGCACCACCGGCCCGGACCGCCGCCGCCGGACAGCGACCGGCCGGCCGGGCCGACGCAGGGGGGCGGGCCGGGAACTCCGCCGGGGCCGCAGTCGGGGCAGCAGCCGGGACCTGCTTCCGGACCTGCTTCCGGGCCCGTGTCGGGGCCTGCATCCGGGCCTGTGTCCGGGCCCGGTTCGGGGCCGCCGCAGGGGCCGCCCGGGCAGCAGCAGCCGGGGTACCCGCCGCGACCGCCCCGGCCGCCGTGGGACCAGCGGTAGGCGGAACGAAACGGCAGGAACGGACAGGGCCTCTCCCGCGGGTGCGGGGGAGGCCCTGTCGCTCTGGCGGACGGGCGTGGGGCGGGCGGGGCCGGCGGACGAGGGGTCAGGTGGCGGCCCGGTGCGGCGGGTGGCCGTGGGCGGGGCGCAGCTCGGTCACGGCGGAGGGGTCGGCCGTGCCGGGGGCAGTGGGGGACGGGGCCGACGGGTCCGGGGCCGACGGGTTCTGGTGCGTCGGGTCCGGGTGCGTCCGGTTCGGGTTTGTGGGGGCCGGGGCCGGGGCCGGGAGCGGCTCGGGGGAGGGCCGGGGCGGGTCCAGGGCGGTACGTCCGGAGGAGTCGCTCAGCTTGATCAGCAGCGCCACCATCAGCCAGTTCGCCAGCAGCGACGAACCGCCGGCGGCCAGGAACGGCAGGGCCTTGCCGGTCAGCGGGACCAGCCCGCTCACCCCGCCGACCACCACGAACACCTGGAGCGCCAGCGCCGCCGACAGACCGGTGGCCAGCAGCTTGCCGAACGGGTCGGTCAGGCCGATCGCGGTGCGCAGACCGCGCTGGATCAGCAGCACGTAGACCAGCAGGATCGCGGTCGCCCCGGCCAGGCCCAGCTCCTCGCCGATGGTGGTGAAGATGAAGTCGCTGCGCCCGGCGAAGCCGATCAGCCAGGGCCGTCCCGAGCCCAGGCCGGTCCCGGTCATGCCCCCGGTGCCCAGGCTGAACAGCGCCTCGGCGGGCTGCTCGGAGATCGCCTTGTCGTGCACCGGCTTGTAGTAGTCGAGCGGGTGCAGCCAGGCCTCGACGCGGCCGTGCACGTGCGGTTCCACGGTGCCGACCACCGCAGCGCCGCCGACCGCCATCAGCAGGCCGAGCACCACCCAGCTGGTGCGTTCGGTCGCCACGTACAGCATCACGATGAAGATGCCGAAGAAGATCAGCGAGGTGCCCAGGTCGCGCTCGAAGATCAGCACCAGCAGGCTGACCACCCAGATCGCCAGCACCGGGCCGGCGTGCCGTCCGCGCGGCAGGGTCAGCCCCCAGACCTTCCGCCCGGCCAGCGCCAGCGCGTCCCGGGCGGCCATCAGGTACCCCGCGAAGAAGATCGTGATCGCGACCTTCACGAACTCGTCCGGCTCGAAGGAGAGCCCGAACAGCCGGATCCAGCGCTTGGCGCCGAAGCTGTCGCCGGGGGAGAACACCGGCGCCGCCAGCAGGATCAGCGCACCCGCCATCAGCAGGTAGACGTAGCGCTGGAAGAAGCGGTGGTGCTTGACGAGGACGATCAGCGCGAGCGCCACCGCCACCGAGATGAATACCCACATCAGCTGGGAGGGCGCGGCCGGGAGCTTCTGGTAGTCGCCCTTGGCGGCGTGCGCGGCCTTGTAGCTGAAGTCCAGCCGGTCCAGCAGCACCAGCCCGAAGCCGGTCAGGAAGACGCCCAGCGGCAGGATCAGCGGATCGGCGAACGGGGCGAACCGGCGCACCGCCAGGTGGGCCGTCCCGGCCAGCGCGCCCAGCGACAGGCCGTGCACCAGCAGCCCGGGCGGCATCCGGCCGGTGAGCGCCAGGTTCGCGTCGACGTGTCCCGCCAGGCAGACGGCCACCGCGAGGGCCAGCAGGCCCAGTTCGATGTTGCGGTGGCGCGCCGCGAGTCGGCGGCCGTCGCCGCGTGCAGTGGTTCGCACCTCTTGTCATCCCCTTGTCGAGCACGTGGCGGGTCTCGCCGACGGCGCATCCTGCCAGACGTTTGTGTCTTCGCCGCGGTTGCCGGAGGGAGCGGGAACAGGGCAGAACTTTGCCCGGGCAAAGCTTTGTTGGGGCTCGGTAAAGCTTTGTTCAGGCCCGGGTATAGAGGCGGGCCCCGGGTGCGGCGGGGCCGTCGCGCGGGGACATCATGGCCGGGCGCCGGGGGAGCCCCGGCGGCGGGGTGCCCGACCGGCCGGGGACCGCCGGGACGAGCGAGGTGAGCGGGCGGATGAACGCAGTGGTGGGCGGCGCGGCGGTCGGGCCGGCGGTTGGGTCGGTGGGCGGGCCGACCGGTGGTCCCGCCTCGGTGCTCGCCTACAGCGGTCCGCCGCCGTGGCGGTGGTCCGACCTGGCGACCTCCTGGACGGCCGAGCCGCTGGCGCTCGTGCTGTCGGTGCTGCTCGCTGTCTGGTACCTGGCGGCGGTGCGCAGGGTCAACCGGGCGGTGGGTGAACGCGCGGTGGGTGAACGCGCGGTGGGGGACCGGGCGGCTGCGGGGTCCGGCGGCGGGTGGTGTGCGGCCGGGCGCGGCAGCGGGCGCTGGCAGCCCACCCGTACCGCCGCGTTCCTCGGCGGGCTGCTGCTGTGGGTCTGGTGCACCTGCTCCGGCCTCGGTGTGTACGACCGGATCCTCTTCACCGACCGGGCCGTGCAGGTCGTGCTGCTGCTGATGGTCGTTCCGCTGCTGCTCGCGCTCGGCGCACCGGTCTCCCTGTTGGTCGAGACGGCGCCGGCGGCCCGGCGGGAACGCGTCCTGCGGGCGCTGCGCAGCCGCCCGTCCAAGGTGCTGATGTTCCCGGCGGTCTCCACCGCGCTGCTGATGGCGCCGCCGTGGCTGCTCTACTTCACGCCCTGGTACGAGTGGTCGGTGTCCAGCGGGATCGGGAACGTGGTGCTGCACCTGGCACTGGTGCTGCTGGGCCTCGCCTACTTCTGGCCGCGCCTGCAACTCGACCCGGTCGGGCACGAGTACCCCCACCTGGTCGGGCTGTTCATCACCTTCGCCGAGGTGATCTTCGACGCGGGGCTCGGGATCGTGCTGATCTACGGCGGGCACCTGGTCGCCGAGCACTACTACCTGGCGCTCGGGCGGCCGTGGGGCCCGAGCCCGGCGCAGGACCAGTCCTGGGGCGGCAACGCGTTCTGGGTGCTGGGGGACCTGGTCGGGCTGCCGTTCCTGGCCGCGCTGGTGCGGCGGATGGTGGTGCAGGGGCGGGAGGAGACCGAGGCGGTGGACGCCGAGCTGGACGCCCGCTTCGCGGCGGCCGCCGCGCGGGCGCGGGCGGTGGGAGGGCCGGAGGAGGAGGAGACCGGGATGCGGCCGTGGTGGCTGGACGACCCGAACCTCAAGCACCGGTACGGGGCGTAGCGCGGGTCCCGGCGGGGGCGGTCGAGCTGCGGCGGATGCGTGTGGCGGCGGACGGCGGTGCGGGGCGCTATCTGACCCCTTATGGCGGGCCAATTTTGGTCCCCAGAGGCCGCTCTGGCGACCGCTGCCTCGCGTTTCCGCAGGTCAAAAATAGGTTGGCCACAATCCCCCGCCCCGCTAGCGTGTGACACATCCGGTTCGGGGGCCATTGGGCCGCCCGAGGAGTAGAGAGCAGGAGGTGAACCCCGTGGTCGTTGTCGCCCCGATAGCTGCCCAGGGCAGCACTCGCGTTCACCTCCTTTCCCCGGCCGCCGGCTGAGCCCTTCGCGCCAGCCGTAGCCCGCCGGGATCATCTCCTCCCGAAGGGCCACTGCGTTGTTCAACGCTGCCTCCGTTTCGTCGTTCTCTTCTCCCTCTTCTGCTTCTTCCTCCTCTTCGACTTCCGCCGACGCCTCCGCCCTGACCGGCTACGGCTGGACGGCCGAGCTCGCGGAGCTGTTCACCCCGTTCGGCGAGGCCGGGCTGCTCCCGGCCCGGATCGTCCGGGTCGACCGCGGCCAGTGCGACGCCGTCATCGCCGACCCGGAGACGGGCGAGCCGCGCACCGTCCGGTTCGACACCCGGCCGGTGGGCGACGCCGACATGATCAACTGCCCCTGCACGGGCGACTGGGCGGCGGTCGACCTGTACGCCCGGCCCATGGCCTCCGTCGCCGCGCTGCTGCCGCGCTCCACCGCGATCATCCGCAAGGTGGCCGGCAAGCGCTCCGACGGCCAGGTGCTGGCCGCCAACGTCGACACCGTGCTGATCGCCTCCTCGCTCGCGACCGACCCCGACCTCGGACGGATCGAGCGCTTCCTCGCCCTGGCCTGGGAGTCCGGCGCCGACCCGCTGGTCGTCCTCACCAAGGCCGACCTCGTCGACGACGCCGACTTCATCCGGTCCGACGTCGAGGCGGTCGCCCCCGGAGTCACGGTGCTCGTGGTGAGCGCCGACACCGGCGAGGGCATGGACGTGCTCCGCGCCTGCACCCCCGGCACCACCGCGGTGATCGGCCAGTCCGGCGTCGGCAAGTCCACGCTCACCAACGCGCTGGCCGGCTCCGCGGTGATGACCGTCCAGGAGGCCCGCGAGGTCGACCAGAAGGGCCGCCACACCACGACCACCCGAGAACTGATCCCGCTGCCCGGCGGGGGCGTGCTCATCGACACCCCCGGGCTGCGCGAGGTCGGCCTCTACGGAGGCGAGGGCGTGGACCTGGCCTTCGCCGACATAGCCGAGCTGGCCGAGGAGTGCCGCTTCCAGGACTGCGGCCACCACACCGAGCCCGGCTGCGCGGTGCAGGCGGCACTGGCCGACGGCACCCTGCCGCAGCGCCGCATGGACAGCTACCTCAAGCTCCAGCGCGAGAACGACTGGATCGCCTCGCGCACGGACGCCCGGGTGGCCAAGGCGCGGCTGAAGAAGTGGAAGACGATCACCAAGTCGATGCGAGCCGTGGGAGGTCCGGTGAAGCGCTGAGCCCGGGCACCGGTCGGCCGCCGCGCAACGGCCGTCGGCCGGTCCCCGCCGGGCCCGCCCGGCTCAGCGGAGGTCCGCCACCACGCGGAAGCGCTGCAGGACCACCGGAGTGGTGTCGTCCACGGTGAAACCCGGGTCATCGAGGGCGTCGAGCATCTCCGGGCTGCGCCAGAACCGCTCGTGCACCGCACGCCACTCGGCCACGCTGGTGCACCCCTCGCCCTCGTCCAGGGCGTGCTGGAGGTCGACCTCCGCGAGCGGGACCACCCGGACGTCCGTGGTCTCGATCACGGCGACCCTGCGGCCGTCCGAGTCGAGGACGGCGGAGCGCTCACCGGCCAGCGGCAGGGGCTCGCCCTCGTGCTCGTAGTCGGCGATCAGGCCGGTGGTGCTGGTCTTGGCACCGTCGAGGATCGCGGCGACCAGCTGGTCCCGCAGAGGGCCGGGGAACGCGAACTCTGCCGGAGGCAGGGCGACGACGCGCGGGTCGTCCGGGCCGGTGTAGGGCTGCTGGTCACTCATGCCGTGAGAGTAACGGCGGGGCGCTCGGCGGGCTCGCGAATTTCGGGGCCTCGGGCCGGTGCGGCGGGCCTGCGGGGTATGGGCCGTGGGCCCTCGGCCATCGGCCATGGCCCATGGGCCGAGGGTCGTGGGCTCACGGTGTGGCGGGTGGCGGGTGGCGGGTGGCGGGTGGCGGGTGGCGGGTGGGTGGGGAGGGGGAGGGGGGAGGGGAGGCCCCCGAGGCAGCGATCAACGGCGATGTCCGATTCCCGCCAGTCACCCCCCGCCCAGTGCCGCAAACTGGACAACGTGATCGACGACGACATCCGGTACCGAGCCGTGGACAGCCGCGACTCCCGCTTCGACGGGGTCTTCTTCACGGCGGTCACCTCCACCGGCATCTACTGCCGTCCGAGCTGCCCCGCCGTGACCCCCAAGCGCGTCAACTGCGTCTTCTACCCCAGCGCCGCAGCGGCCCAGGGGGCCGGCTTCCGCGCCTGCCGCCGCTGCCGCCCCGACTCCGTGCCGGGCTCGCCCGAGTGGAACCACCGAGCCGACCTGGTCGGCCGCGCGATGCGCCTGATCGGTGACGGCGTGGTGGACCGCGAGGGCGTCGCCGGCCTGGCCGGCCGCCTCGGCTACAGCGCCCGCCAGCTGCAGCGCCAGCTGATCGCCGAGCTCGGCGCCGGCCCGATCGCGCTGGCCCGCGCCCGCCGCGCGCAGACCGCCCGCCTGCTCCTCCAGACCACCGAACTGCCCGTCACCGACGTCGCGTTCGCGGCCGGCTTCGCCTCCGTCCGCCAGTTCAACGACACCGTGCGCGAGGTCTACGACCGCACTCCCAGTGGTCTGCGCGCCGAGGTCGCCGCCGGCCGCCGCAGTGCGACCCCGGCCGGCGGCCTCACCCTGCGCCTCGCCTACCGCGGCGCGCTCGACAGCGAGCACCTGATCGACTTCCTCGCCCTGCGTGCCGTCCCCGGGGTGGAGGAGGTCGTCCCCGGCGCGCGGCCCGGTGTGCGCGTGTACCGTCGTACGCTCGCGCTCCCGTACGGCCACGGCATCGCCGAGGTCGACGGTCTGGCGCCGGGCGAGCCGCCCACCCGCGGCTGGCTCGACTGCCGGCTGCTGCTCGCCGACCTGCGAGACCTGCCGACCGCCGTCCAGCGCCTGCGCAACCTCTTCGACCTGGACGCCGACCCGCTCGCGGTCGACGAGCAGCTCGGCGCCGACCCGCTGCTCGGCCCGCTGGTCCGCGAGCGCCCCGGCCTGCGCTCGCCCGGCCACGTGGACCCGCACGAGCTCGCCGTCCGCGCCGTCCTCGGCCAGCAGATCAGCGTCGTCGCCGCCCGTACCCTGGCGGGACGGCTCGCCGAGAAGTACGGCACCGCGCTGCCCGAGCCCAGCGGCGGCCTGCGGCTGCTCTTCCCGACCGCGGCCGCCCTGGCCACCGCCGATCCGGAGGACTTCGCGATGCCCGTCGCCCGCCGCCGCGCGCTCACCGGCCTGTGTGCCGCGCTGGCCGAGGGCGTGGTCCGGCTCGACAGCGGGGTCGACCGGGAGGAGGCCGCGGCCGGCCTGCTGGACCTGCCCGGCATCGGCCCCTGGACGGTCGGCTACCTGCGGATGCGGGCGATGGCCGACCCCGACGTCTTCCTCCCGAGCGACGTGGGCGTCAAGCACGGCCTGCTCCGGCTCGGCGCCGCGGGGGACCCGAAGTCCGCCGACCGAGCCGCCGAGGCCTGGGCCCCGTGGCGCTCCTACGCCGTCCACCGGCTGTGGGCCGGCCCCGTGAGCACCGGCCCAGCGAGTACCGGCTCCGCGAGTACCAGTCCCACGAACACCGGCATCAGCACAAGCAACACCAGTGACACCACTGACACCAGTACCGGAACGGAGAACGGACGAGCATGAGCACCACCGTCTACACCACCATGGAGAGCCCCTTCGGCCGGCTGCTGCTCAGCGGCGTGCTGCCCGAGGAGGGCGGACCGGCCGCGCTGGCCACGGTCACCGTGCCCGGCCAGAAGTACGCCCTGGCCGAGCCCGCCGACGACTGGGTCCTCGACCCGGAGGCGCTCGCCGAGCCGGTGGCCCAGCTGACCGACTACTTCGCCGGCAAGCGCACCGGCTTCGACCTCCCGCTCGCGCCCGAGGGCACCGAGTTCCGCCGCAGGATCTGGGCGGCACTGGACGAGATCCCGTACGGCAAGACCGTCACGTACGGCGAACTCGCCGAGCTGGCCGGGCAGGAGCCGCGCATGGTCCGGGCGGTCGGCGGCGCGGTGGGCGCCAACCCGCTGCTGATCGTCCGCCCCTGCCACCGGGTGCTCGGCGCCGGCGGCGCGCTCACCGGCTTCGCCGCCGGTGTGGACCGCAAGCGCTGGCTGCTGGACCTGGAGAGCGGCACCCTGTTCTGACCGCCGGGGCGCCGCGAACGTCCGAGAATCCGCCGTCGAACCCTCAACTCCGCAGTTCCACCCGCCAGTTGTTGCTGCGCATGGGCCGTCCGGGCGGGAACTCGAAGTCCGTCTCGCCGAGCAGTGTGAAGCCGGCCTTCGCGCAGACCGCGTTGGAGGCGGGGTTGTCCACCGAGGGGAAGGCGTGCAGGTGGGGGTGGGCGGCCTCGCGGCGGGCGGCCTCGACCGCCGCGCGGGTCGCGGCGACCGCGATGCCCCGCCCCTGGAAGCCGGGCAGCACGTTCCATCCCATCTCGTGGACGGTCCGGCCCTCCCACGTCCGGGTGCCGTAGCCGACCGTCCCGACGGCCTCGCCCTCGGGCAGCAGCACGATCCGGTACATGCAGCCGAGCCCGGACGGGACGAAGTCCAGGTAGCGGCGGTGCCGTACGAGCAGCTGCTCGGCGCTCTCCGGCCCGCCGACGTGCTTCTTCATCTCCGGCGTGTTGACCCGGCGCAGCAGCGCGAGGTCGTCGTCCGTCCAGGGCTCGATCCGTACCGCTGTGCTGGTCATGCCGGGGACGGTAGCGGCGGGCGAACGCGGCGGCCAGTGGTTTTCACCCGGCCGCGGGCTCCTGGGCGGGTGCCGGCTCGGGCCCGGTGCCCGGCTGTGCGAGGGCGCGGGCGAGCTGTTCCAGGCCCGGCAGGGCGTTGACGACCGCCGCGCGGTCGGCCGGGTCGAGGGTGCCGAGTGCGGTGGCGATGCGGCGTTCGTGGGCGTGCTGCCAGTCGTCCAGCTGGCGCCGGCCCGCCGGGGTGAGGGCGATCCGGGCGGTGCGGCGGTCGCCGGGGTCGGCCTGGCGGTCCACGAAGCCGGCGTCGAGCAGCTTCCCGACCAGTCCGCTGACGGTGTTGGGTGCGAGCCGCTGCCGTGCGGCCAGCTCGCCGACCCGCAGTGGCGCGGCGGCCAGTGTCTGGAGGAGTTCGACCTGCGCCATCGGCAGGGACTCCCACGGGTAGTCGGTGCGGATGCTGCTGCGCAGCGCGCGGCGCAGCCGGGTGACGGTGTCGGTCAGCTGCCGGGCGTGCTCGACCGCCGGGTCGGGGCTTGCGGTGGCGGGGTCGGGAACGTGTGGTGACGACGGCATGGCGGACAGCGTATCGCCTGGTACGGGGCGGTTCGGCGGCCGGTCGGGGCCCGGGGCCGTGCCGTGTTGCGGCTCTGTCGCAGGCCTCGCCGCGGGCGTCCGTCCGGCACCGTTCGTATCGTGGGACACATCCTGTCGTAGAACGAGCTGCTCGTAGAGAGAACATATCTGTATCCGATATATTCGTACCCATGAACGCCACCGCCCTTGCCTCGCGGCTGCTCACCGAGCGGCCCCGGCCGCGCGGCATAGCCGGCTGGCGCCACGCCCACTGGCTCGCCGTCGGCACGGTCTGTCTCGGCGCCTTCCTCGGTCAGCTGGACGCCAGTGTCATCGCCCTGGTCTTCCCCGCCATCGGCCGCGACTTCGACGCGGGCTTCGCCGCCGTCGAGTGGGTCGCCCTCGCCTACCTGCTGGTCCTGGTCGCCCTGCTGGCCCCGATCGGCTGGCTGTCGGACCTGGTCGGCCGCAAGACGATGTACATCGGCGGCTTCGCGGTCTTCGGCCTCTCCTCGCTCGGTGCCGGATTCGCCGGCGGCCTCTGGGCCCTGGTCGGCTGCCGCGCCGTCCAGGCGGTGGGCGCCGCGATGATGCAGGCCAACAGCGTCGCCCTGGTCGCGCGGGGCGTCCCCGAGCGCGCGATGCGGCGCGCGCTCGGCATCCAGGCCTCCGCCCAGGGCCTCGGCCTGGCGCTCGGGCCCAGCCTCGGCGGGCTGCTGGTCGAACACGCCTCGTGGCGCTGGGTGTTCTGGGTCAATGTGCCGATCGCGGCGTTCGGCATCCTGGCCGGCTGGTTCCTGCTGCCCCGCACCCGGGCGGCGGGCGCCCCCGCGGCCGTACCGGGCCCCCGCCCTGCGAACTCCCCCGGCGGGGAAGCCCACCGCGCCGGAGGCCGTCGAAACGTTGCCCACCGCAACGATGCCCACCGCAACGAAGCCCGCCGGACCGCGACCGGCCGGACCGTGACCCGCCGGACCGCGACCGGCGACGCCGCCCGCTTCGACCTGCCCGGCCTGCTGCTGCTCACCGGGGCGACCACCTCGCTGCTGCTCGCCCTGTCCACCGCCTCCGGCCTGCCGCTGCCCGGCTGGGCGGTGGCCGCCCTGCTGCTCGCCTCCGCCGCCCTGACCCTGGCACTGGTGCGCCAGGAACGGCGGGCCGCCCGGCCGATCCTGGCGCCCGGGCTGGTCAACACCCCGGGCGTGCGCTCCGGCCTGGTGGTGGGGCTGATCGGCTATCTGCTGCTGTTCTGCCCGCTGGTGCTGGGCCCGGTGCTGCTCACCGGTGCCGGGGTGTCGACGGCCCACGCGGGCCTGGTGATCACCCTGCTGCCCGCCGGGTTCGCCTTCGCCGCGACGGTCGGCGGCGGGCTGCTGCCCCGGGGCTGGTCGGACGTGACCAGGTGCCGCCGGGGTGCGCTGCTCGCGGCCGGCGGGCTGCTGCTGTTCGCCCTGCTGCCGGCCTCGGACGCGGCGGCGGCCCCGCTGCTGATCGCCGGTTACGGGCTGGGTCTGCTGCTGCCCGCCAACAACGCGCTGGTGATGCGGGCGATCCCGGCGCAGTGCTCGGCGGTCGGCGGCGGCATGGTGAACATGGCCCGCAGTCTCGGCACGGCGCTCGGCATGGCGCTGTCCGTCCTCGGTGTCCACCTGGCGGGCGCCGAGTCCGGTGGGCGGACGGTACTGCTCGTGCTCGCCGCCGTCGCCGCGGCGGCGGCGCTGCTCGCCCGGCCCGTCCGGGCCTGAGGAGCGCGGGGCCCCGCTACCGCGCGTCGGTACGGGCGCGCGGGGGCACCGGTGCGTTCAGGGCGTCCTGGGCGCGGTTCAGGCCGCGCCGCACCAGCGTCTCCAGGGCGTCCGCGCAGCGGTCCAACTCGCCGGGCATGGCGGCCAGTTCCTCCTCCGAGAACTTCTTCAGCACGAAGTCCCCGACGCTCTGGCCCTTCGGCGGACGTCCGATGCCGAACCGCAGCCTGACGAAGTCCCGGGTGCCGAGCACCTCGCCCACCGAGCGCACCCCGTTGTGGCCGCCGGGGCCGCCGCCGCGCTTGAGCCGGGCGGAGCCGAAGGCGAAGTCCAGGTCGTCCTGCACCACCACCAGCCGCTCGACCGGGACGCCGTGGCGGCGCAGCAGCGCGGCCACCGGGCGGCCGGACAGGTTGATGGACCACCACAGCGGCTTGGCCAGCAGCACCCGGTGGCCGTCGACGGCGATCTCGGCCACCAGGGTGGCGATCCCGCGCCGGCGGAACCGGGCGCCGTGCCGTTCGGCCAGCCGGTCCACGGCGAGGAAGCCCGCGTTGTGCCGGGTGAGCCGGAACCACGGGCCGGGGTTGCCCAGGCCGGCGATCAGCCAGGGGGCGTCGGGGGTCATGCGAGGGTTCTCCGGAGGGGTGGGGGCGGGGGAAGACGGCGGACGGCCGGGGCGCGGCGGGGACGGTACGGGACCGTC
>NZ_JBHXTL010000182.1:0-15073 GCF_042677365.1 Kitasatospora sp. NPDC127116 | reverse complement strand
ACTCTTCCCGGGGGGGCCCCCCGCCCTTTTGGCCGGGGGGGGCGGGCGCGGGCGCCCGCCCGCCGCCGCCGGCCGGGCCCCGACGGTACGGGCTCAGAGCACCTTGGACAGGAAGGCCCTGGTGCGCTCGTGCTGGGGATTGGTGAGCACCTCGCGGGGGTTGCCGGACTCGACCACCACACCGCCGTCCATGAACACCAGCGCGTCGCCGACCTCGCGGGCGAAACCCATCTCGTGGGTGACGACCACCATGGTCATGCCCTCCTCGGCGAGGCCGCGCATGACGTCGAGGACGTCGCCGACCAACTCCGGGTCGAGCGCGGAGGTCGGCTCGTCGAAGAGCATCAGCTTGGGCTTCATGGCCAGCGCGCGGGCGATCGCCACGCGCTGCTGCTGGCCGCCGGAGAGCTGCGAGGGGTAGTTCTTCGCCTTGTCGGCGAGGCCGACCCGCTCCAGCAGGACCATGCCGCGCTCGCGGGCGTCGGCCCTGCTCTCGCCCTTGACCTGGACCGGCGCCTCCATGACGTTCTCGACGGCGGTCATGTGCGGGAACAGGTTGAAGCGCTGGAAGACCATGCCGATGTCGCGCCGCTTGAGGGCGACCTCGCGGTCCTTGAGCTCGTGCAGCCGGTCGCCCTTCTGCTGGTAGCCGACCAGCTCGCCGTCCACCCAGAGGCGGCCGCCGTTGATCTTCTCCAGGTGGTTGATGCACCGCAGGAAGGTCGACTTGCCGGAGCCGGAGGGGCCGATCAGGCAGAACACCTCGCCCTTCGCCACCTCCAGGTCGATGCCCTTGAGCACCTCGACCGGGCCGTAGGACTTGTGCACGTTCTCGGCGCGGACCATGGGCTCGGCCGGGGCCGCGGCGTCGGCGGGGGTCTTGGTCAGATCGGTCATGCGTGACCACCTCCCTCGATCCCCGGGACGACGTCGGCGGTCGTCCTCGGGGCGGGCTTCCCG
This sequence comes from Kitasatospora sp. NPDC127116, assembly GCF_042677365.1. Lineage (NCBI taxonomy): Bacteria > Bacillati > Actinomycetota > Actinomycetes > Kitasatosporales > Streptomycetaceae > Kitasatospora > Kitasatospora sp. NPDC127116. The sequence continues at coordinate 14,113 of NZ_JBHXTL010000182.1, read as the reverse complement.
GCGAACAGGCCCCGCAGTCGCTGCAGCGGGGTGGGCGGGAGGGTGCGGTTGGAGCCTCGGGCGTAGTGGCGCTCGATGTAGTACTGGCCGATGGTCAGCACCGAGGTGAAGAACAGGTACCAGAGGCTGACCACGATCAGCAGCGGGATGTTCTGGTAGTTCCGGGAGTAGATGACCTGGCCGGCCCGGAAGATCTCCTCCAGGGAGATCACGGAGACCAGCGAGGTGGTCTTGAGCATCGAGATGGTCTCGTTGCCGGTCGGCGGGATGATCACCCGCATGGCCTGCGGCAGGACGATCCGGCGCATGGTCTGGAACCGGCTCATGCCGAGCGCGTGCGCGGCCTCGCTCTGGCCCTCGTCCACCGACTGGATGCCGCCGCGGACGATCTCCGCCATGTAGGCGGCCTCGTTGAGGCCGAGGCCCAGCAGTGCGGCGACGAAGGTCGGGATCAGCACGTTGGTCTGCTCGGACCAGAACTCGGGCCCCCACGGGACGCCGATCGACAGCTTGGCCCAGATCAGGCCGAGGAAGTTCCAGAACACCAGCTGCACCAGCACCGGGGTGCCGCGGAAGATCCAGATGTAGACCCACGCGACGCCGGCCAGCAGCGGGTTCGGGGACAGGCGCATCACCGCGAGGATGATGCCGCCGACCACACCCATGAGCATGGCGAGCACGGTCAGTTCCAGCGTCACCAGCAGGCCGTGCATGATGCTGTCGTGGAACAGGTACTGACCGACGATGTCCCACTTGAAAGCGGGGTTGGTGAGGAGGGCGCTCAGCAGCATCGCCGCGAGCAGGGCGATGACGACGGCGCCCGCCCAGCGTCCGGGGTGGCGGACGGGGACGGCCTTGATGATGTCAGGCCGCCCCTTCTCCGCCGTCCCCTTGTCCAAAGAGTTCACGGTGTGGCCTCGGGGGAGAAGATGGAGCGTACGAGGGTCAGCTGACGGCACCGTTGACGGCCGACGTGGAGATGGCGCCGGCCTCGACGCCCCACTTAGTGAGGATCTGCTTGTAGGTGCCGTCGTCGATCAGCGACTGGACGGCGCCCTGGACGGCCGGGGTCAGCTTGGAGCCCTTGGCCAGGGCGACACCGTAGGGGGCCGTGCCGTAGGTCTCGCCGACCTTCTCCAGCTGGCCGCCGGACTGCTTGATCGCGTAGTCGATCACCTGGGAGTCGGCCATCATCGCCTGGTCGCGCCCGGACACCACGGCGTTGGTGACGTCCGTCTGGAGGTCGAACTTGTCGCCCCCGTTCGGGATGCCCGGCTTGCCGGCCTTGGCGCAGTCGGGGTCGCGGGTGTCCTTGATCTCGTCGGCCTGGGTGGTGCCGGTCTGGACGGCGATCTTCTTGCCGCAGAGGTCCTTCGGGTCGACCTTCTCCGGGTTGCCCTTCTTCACCGCGACGGCGCTGCCGGAGTTGAAGTAGGTGACCATGTCGACGATCTGCTCGCGCTCCTTGTTGTCCGTGAAGGACGACATGCCGAGCTGGAACTTGTTCGACTGGATGCCGGGGATGATCGCGGTGAAGCCGGAGTCCTGGACCTCGGCCTTCAGCCCGAGCTTGGCGGCGATGGCGTTGGCCAGGTCGACGTCCATGCCGATGATCTTGCCGCTGTCGTCCTTGAACTCGTCCGGGGCGTACGAGGCGTCCGCGCCCACGACGATCTTGCCGGCGGACTTGACGTCCTCCGGGACGAGCGAGGCCAGCTTGGGGTCGGCCTTGACCTCGTTGACGGTGGCGGAGGCGTTGGGGGCGCCGCCGCCGTCGCTCTTGCTGCTGCTGCAGCCGGTCAGCACGAGGGAGACCGACGCGGCGACCACACCGGCTGCGAGGAGCCGGCTGCGCTGGGTACGGGTGGTCATGAGGGGGATCTCCATCCTGGGGGAGAGAGGTCGGGCGGAGCGCGCCGCGGGAGCGGCGCACCGGACCGGCGAGCCGCGCGGCTCGGTACGGGTGCGTGTCGCCGTACGTCGTCGTACGTGCAGGCCGGGTCGTGCAGTTTCCCGGGCGCGGGGGGAGCCGCCCGGGGTCGTACGCGGTACTGCTTCCGCCACCCTCCGCCGAGGTGGACGTTGACCGGACGGCCTCGACCAGTGGCCGGCTCGATCCGAGATGGGGGGAATCCTGCCATCTGATGACAGTCAGGTGGCCCTCATCCAGATCAAAATCGGATAACGAGGGGTCGCACTGTCCGCTATTCGGACTTATTCCGCGCCCCTGTCACCCTGCGCATACGTATGCAGACCGGTCCGTGCCGCACCCGGCGCCCGTCGCCCGCCGGATCAGATGCCCCCGTTGACCACCGCGTTCTGCGCCGCGCCGGCGCTCACGTTCCACTTGGCCAGGATCTTGTCGTACTCGCCGCTGCGGATCAGCTGGTCGATCGCCTTGGCCAGCACGTCGCGCAGCTGCCCGTCGTCCTTGCGCACCGCGATCCCGTACGGGTTGGAGGTGGACTGCCCGCCGGTCACCTCGAAGCGGCCGCCGCCGTCGGTGGTCTTCGCCGCGTAGGCGGCCACCGGGAAGTCGTTCAGGCCGGCCGCGGCGGCGCCGGAGGCGACCTCGGCCAGCGCCTTGGTGTCGCTGTCCAGCTTGTGGGGGGTCAGCGGGCGGCCGGCCCGGGCGCAGACGGCCACCTGGCGGGTGACGATCTCGTCCTGGGTGGTGCCCTGCTGGAGCGCGACGGTCCTGCCGCACAGGTCGTCCAGGCCCTTGATCCCCTTGGGGTTGCCCTTCGGGACGACGATCGAGGTGCCGGCGATGAAGTAGTCCACGAAGTCCACGCCGGGGCCGGTCTGCTTGCCGTTCTCGTCCAGGGCGTCGCGGCGCTGGCGGGTGTCGCTGAGCGCCGACATCGCCACGTCGTACTGCTTGGCCTGGAGGTTCGGCACCAGCTTGTCGAAGGGGGTGTCGACGAACTCGACCCGCAGGTCGAGGATCCGGCCCAGGGCGGCGGCGAGCTCCGGGTCGAGGCCGGCCGGCTTGCCGTCCGGGCCGCGGTACTCCACCGGGGCGTAGTTGACGTCCATGCCGACCCGCAGCGCCCCGGCCGTCCGCTGGGCGTTCGGCAGCTTGCCGCGGAGGTCCTTGACCGGGTCGTCCGAGGCGGCCTGCCCGCCGCCGCAGCCGGTCAGCAGCAGGGCACCGGCGGTGGCCAGGGCGGCGGCGGCCGGTATCGGACGACGGGCATGGCGGACGTGAAGCATGAGGGAGGCTCCTGTGGGAGGGACGAGCGGCCGCCACGGTGTCGCGCGGGTGTACGCGAAATGGCGGACAAGCGATCCTGCCATCCCGGCCTGCCGGGCCCGGCGGCGGGTGTGTCAGAATTCGTTACCGGGTGACCCCCGAACGCTCGAACCAGACCGACGAGCCCCGACAGGCTCGGGGTGCCCGGGAACGGAAGTCCTCACGCGGCTCCGTATCCGGGGCGCCGACTCCCCTTCGGATCTGCGTTCACTCCTGCGGGTGCGCGTGCGCTCATGCCGTTGCCGCCGCCGGTGCCCGGCGCTTCCGACGCCGGGCCCTGTGACGCGACGGCACGGCGATGAACCGCACGTGACGAGGACGAAAAGGCATAGGTGCGATGCCTTCGTCCGACCTACGCTCGGCCCGGAAGCACAACGCGGACAACACAAGACCCCATAAAACCCTCATCCGAGGGCGCCGCCCGACGGCAGCGCCCCGACCCTGACCCCGGGTCCGCTTCGGCGTACCCGGTTTCCGGTTTCCGGCCGGGTCGTCCTGCCCGTCGGCCGCGCGTCCTCGCCAGATCAATGACGAAGAGGTCATCGTGGCAGCGGAGATCATCAGCAGCACCCAGGACACCGACGATCCGGTCGACGCGGTTTTCGCGCTCCACCGCGGCGGCAAGATGGAGATCCGGGCGACCGTCCCGGTGCGCGACGCGGACGACCTGTCCCTCGCCTACACCCCCGGTGTCGCCCGGGTCTGCACGGCCATCGCCGAGCAGCCGGAGCTGGTCAACGACTACACCTGGAAGGCCAACACCGTCGCGGTGGTCACCGACGGCACCGCGGTGCTGGGCCTCGGCGACATCGGCCCGCAGGCCTCGCTGCCCGTGATGGAGGGCAAGGCGATCCTGTTCAAGCAGTTCGGCGGCGTGGACGCGGTGCCGATCGCGCTCGCCTGCACCGGGGTCGACGAGATCGTCGAGACCGTGGTCCGGCTGGCGCCCTCGTTCGGCGGCGTCAACCTGGAGGACATCTCCGCGCCCCGCTGCTTCGAGATCGAGCGCCGGCTCCAGGAGGCCCTGGACATCCCGGTCTTCCACGACGACCAGCACGGCACCGCGATCGTCACCACCGCCGCCCTGTGGAACGCCGCCAAGGTGACCGGCCGTGAGATCGGCTCGCTGCGGGCCGTCATCTCCGGTGCCGGCGCGGCCGGCATCGCCATCGCCAAGATGCTGGTCGCGGCCGGCATCGGCGACGTGGCGGTCTGCGACCGCAAGGGCGTCGTCCACGAGGGCCGCGGCGACCTCACCGACGTCAAGGCCGAGATCGCCGGGCGGACCAACCGCACCGGCCTCAAGGGCTCGCTGGCCGACGCGCTGGCCGGCGCCGACGTGTTCATCGGCGTCTCCGGCGGCACCGTGCCGGAGGAGGTCGTCGCGACCATGGCCGAGGGCGCGTTCGTCTTCGCGATGGCCAACCCCACCCCGGAGATCCACCCCGAGGTCGCGCACAAGTACGCCGCCGTGGTCGCCACCGGCCGCAGCGACTTCCCGAACCAGATCAACAACGTGCTGGCCTTCCCGGGCATCTTCGCGGGCGCCCTCCAGGTCCGCGCCTCCCGGATCACCGAGGGCATGAAGCTCGCCGCCGCCAAGGCGCTGGCCGGCGTCGTGGCCGACGAGCTGACGCCGCAGAAGGTCATCCCCTCGCCGTTCGACGAGCGCGTCGCGCCGGCGGTCACCAAGGCCGTCGCCGAGGCCGCCCGGGCGGAGGGCGTGGCGCGGATCTGACGATCCGACCGGACATCCGCCGAACGGCCCGGGGCCGGGACACGCGTCACACCTCCGCGTGGTTCCCGGCCCCGGCCGTCGCGGCTATCGTCCGGGGCATGTTCGCTGCCTACGCCGCACGTATCGACGCCGCCGACCCGCTGAGCGGGCTGGAACTGGGCGACCTCCCCGAGCCGCAGGCCCGTCCCGGGTGGAGCGTGGTCACGGTCCGGGCCGCCAGCCTCAACCACCACGACCTGTGGTCGCTGCGCGGGGTAGGCCTGCCCGCCGAGAAGCTGCCGATGATCCTCGGCTGCGACGCCGCCGGCGTCGACGAGCACGGCAACGAGGTGGTCCTGCACTCGGTGATCGGCCAGAGCGGCCACGGGGTCGGCCCGGACGAGCCGCGCTCCATCCTGACCGAGCGCTACCAGGGCACCTTCGCCCAGCGGGTCGCGGTGCCCACCTGGAACCTGCTGCCCAAGCCCGCCGGGCTGAGCTTCGAAGAGGCCGCCTGCCTGCCCACTGCCTGGCTGACGGCCTACCGGATGCTGTTCACCAACGCCGGGGTCAAGCCCGGGGACACCGTCCTGGTGCAGGGCGCGGGCGGCGGAGTGGCGACCGCGCTGATCGTCCTCGGCAAGGCGGCCGGCCTGCGGGTCTGGGTCACCGGACGGGACGAGGCCAAGCGCGCCCGGGCGGTGGAGCTCGGTGCCGACGCGGCCTTCGAGAGCGGCGCCCGGCTGCCCGAGCGGGTGGACGCCGTGCTGGAGACGGTCGGCGCCGCGACCTGGTCGCACTCGGTGAAGTCGCTGCGCCCGGGCGGCACCGTGGTCATCTCCGGGGCCACCTCCGGCCCCAACCCGAGCTCCACCGAGCTGAACCGGATCTTCTTCCTGGAGCTCAAGGTGGTCGGCTCGACCATGGGCACCAAGGAGGAGCTGGCCGGACTGCTCGCGTTCTGCGCCAACACCGGCGTCCGGCCGGTGATCGACTCGGTGCTGCCGCTGACCGAGGCCCGGGACGGCTTCGCCCGGCTGGCCGGGGGCGACGTCTTCGGGAAGATCGTCCTCACCCCCTGACGCCGCGGCGGCCCGGCGCCCCCGAACAGGGGCACCGGGCCGTCACCCTCAGGACCGCCGGCTCAGCCGAGCAGCCGCTTCAGCCGCTCGCCCGCGGCGCCCAGCACCGTACGGGCCTCGGCCAGCTTGTCCGCGCTCACCCCGCCGTCCCGGGCCGCGTCGCGGACCTGGTCGCGGAAGCGGTCGAGCAGCCGCTCCAGCTCGCGGGCCGGGTCCCCGGCCGGGTCGGTGCGGGCCCACGGCGGCAGGTCGGCCGCGGCGTCCGCGGCCGGCCCGTCCTTGTCCAGGTCGATCCGGGACACGGTGATCCGCTCGGCGGACCCGGAGGGCTCCTCCTGCGCACCGTGGCCCCAGCGGGCCGCGTCGGCCAGCCCGGCCAGGCCCTTGGTCAGCTCCGAGAGGCCCTCGGCCAGCCCGGTCGGCCAGTCGCCCTTCGCGGCGTGCTCGCGCACCTGCTGCTCGACCCGCCGCTTGATCCGCAGCGCCTCCTGCTGCGCGGCGGTGCGGGAGGCCTTGGCCTGCTCGCGCAGCCGGCGGGCCTCCGCCTCGGCGGCCTTCGCCTTGGCCTTGGCGGCCTTCTCCTGCTCCCGGGCGCGCTTGGCCTGCTCCTTGGCCTGCTGCTTGAACTGGGCGAACTCCTCCTTGGCGCGCTGCCAGGACTCGTTGTCCCCCCAGGGCCCGGCCCACGGGTCCCCGCCCTCGGCGCGCTCCGGCCGGGGCGCCTGCTTCGCGGCGTTCCACAGCTCCTCGCGCAGGTCCTTGGCGCTGTCCCGGACGTCCTCGCGGATCGCCCCGGCGAGCTGGGCCACGGAGTCGTGGATCTCCACCTCCAGCTCCTCCAACTCGACCTGACGGGCTTCGAGTTCGGCGCGTCCGGCGTCGGTCAGCCGGTACACCTTGCGGCCGCCCTCGGTGCTGTGGGCGACCAGGCCCTCCTGCTCCAGCTTGGCCAGCCGCGGGTAGACCGTCCCGGCCGAAGGGGCGTACAGGCCCTGGAACCGCTCCTCCAGCAGCCGGATGACCTCGTAGCCGTGCCGGGGGGCCTCGTCCAGCAGCTTCAGCAGGTAGAGGCGGAGCCGGCCGTGGCCGAACACGGGGGTCATCTCAGGCCTCCTTGGTGAGGTTCGGGGTGCCGGGGCCGGCCGGGAGCTCCTTGACCACCACCGGGCCCTCCTCCTCCGAGTCGGGGCGGCGCAGCACGGTCACCGCGCCGGAGACGGTGGTGACGTGGAGGCTGCCGCGGCCCTCGCCGAGCCGGCCGGAGATCTTCTTGGCGCCCCAGGTGCTGCTCATCTGGAGCTCCTCGAAGGTGCTGGAGACGTCGCCGCTGGTGGAGCCGGCCTCGACGGTGGCGTCGGCCAGCGAGGGGATCCGGACCACGACCGCGCCGCTGACGGTGTTGACCTTGACGTCGGTCTCACCCGCCACGTCGAGGTCCAGGGTGACGGCCCCGGTGACGGTGTTGGCCTGGATCCGGTCGGCGGTGCCGGCGATCACGGTGAGCTGCCCGGAGACGGTGTTGACCTTGAGCCGGCCGCCGACCGCCTGGGCGTCCACGTCGCCGGTGACGGTACTGGCCTCGATCCGGCCGGTCACCCCGGCGAGGGTGGTGTCGCCGTTGGCGCTCTGCACCGAGACGTGCCCGCTGACGCCGCTGACGGTGGCGTGCGCCGACACGGTGCCGACCTTGACCTCGACGTCGGCCGGGACGGTCACGGTCACGCCGGCGATCCGCTTGCGCTTGAAGGAGCCGAAGAAGTTCTTCACCGAGCCGACCGACTTGAGCCAGTCGCCGAACTCGCCCCAGCTGTTGATGTCCTTGTAGGTGACCGTCAGGACGCCGTCCACCAGGGTCACGTGCAGGGGGTCGCCGACCAGCTCGGTGACCTCCAGGCGGGCCGGGCCCTCGGCCGCGACCACGTTCACCGTGCCCTCGATGGTCCGCACGTGCAGCGTGCGCACCGACTCGTCGAAGGTGATCCTCTCGGTGTCCTCGACCGTCCACTGGCTCATCTCTGCCGCCTCCCGTCGCGGATCGCGATGTATCGCGTTCTCTTTTAAAGACGATATATCGCGTGCTGGCAGAGTCAAGCGTGCCGGCCCCCGATACCGACCCCGATCCGTCCCCGAGACCTCCCCTACGGGGACGGCGGGGCTCCGTGCCCGAACACGCGCGAGGCCCGGGAGGCGGTTGCCTCCCGGGCCTCGCGGCGGCCGTCACCGGGTCACTCGTCGTCCTCGTCGTCGAGCCGCGCCAGCCAGGTGGCCAGCCGCTCGACCGGGACCTCGAAGTCCGGGTTGAGGTCGACGAACGTGCGCAGCTGCTCGGCCAGCCACCCCAGGGTGACCTCCTCCTCGCCGCGCCGGTTCTCCAGTTCCTCGATGCCTCGGTCGGTGAAGTACACGGTTCGCTCCGGTCCGATGGGGATTGACCCGGTCAGGATAGTCCGGCGCCGATCAGCCGTTGTAGCGGTAGTAGCTCAGCGCGATGCGGACCGCGTCGGTACCCGTCTCGTGGCTGATCATCTTGACGATCGCGACGCTGCGGTCCTTGCGGTTGCGCACGCAGAACACCCGCCCCGGCGGGACGTCCGCCCAGGTGAGCTTGGCGGTGGGGTTCTGGTCGATGGCCGAGGAGCACTGCTCGGGGGTGAGCGAGCCGTCCCGGCTGATGTACCGGTCGAAGTCGGTGTCCACCCTGGGGCCGGAGCTGTCCGGGTCCATGAAGGTGGCCGAGCCCCCGGACGGGCCCACCTTGCCGGCCGCGAGTTCGAAGCCGTAGTCGTGGCCGGGCGAGCCGAGCTCCCGGTCGGTGTAGACCGCGACGTAGGCGCCGCCGGGCAGCGGGGTCCCGGATGCCGTGGAGGCGGACGGCTGCGTGGGCGTGGGCGCGGGGGTGGTCGGGGCCGCGCTCGGCTTCTGGCTCTGGGGGGCCGCCGGGGTGGTCGCGGGCGGCAGCGGGTCGGAGGTCCTGGTGACGGTGACCTCGGGGGCCGGCCCGGCCGCCGACCCCTTGCCGTCGTCCAGCTTCTTCATCAGCACCACACCGCCCGCGGTGCCGCCGGCCGCCATCACCAGGGCGACGGTGAGCAGCACCTTCCAGGACACCCCGCCCTTGCGCGCGGGCGCGGGCGCGGGTTCCGGGGCGGGCGCGGGCGCCGGGGCGGCGGTCACCGCCGGGCCGGGCGGCGGGGTGTCGTGGGACGCCGGCTCCGGCCGGTGGAACCCGACGGTCGGCGGGGTGGGCAGCACCGGTGCGGTCGGCGACTCGGTGGGCGGCTGCGGGGCGCCGTACGAGCCGACCGGCGGCGGCGCGAAGCCGGACGGGGGCGTCGCCGGCTGCTGCGGCGGGTGGGCCGCGGTGGCCGGGTGGGTCGGCGCGCCGGCGGGCGGCGGGGGAACGGCCGGCATCGCTGGCAGCGGGGTCGGCGGGGTGGCGGGCGCGGCCGGCAGCGGGGTCGGCGGGGTCCTGGGGAGGTCCGAGCGGCGGGTGATCTCGGTGCTGACCTCGCGCGGCAGCCAGTCGTCGCCGAACCGCAGCTGGCCGCCGACCTCCGGGTGGTTGCGGGCGACCTGGATGATCTCGGCGGGTGTGGGGCGGTCCTCCGGGGACTTCGCCAGGCAGCGCTGGATCAGTTCGCGCAGGTCCGCCGGGACGGCGGTGAGGTCCGCCTCCTCGTGCACCACCCGGTAGAGCACCGCGGTGTCCGGGCCGTCGCCGAACGGCGCGGTGCCGCCGGCCACGTACGCGGCCAGGGCGCCGAGCGCGAAGACGTCGGTGGCCGGGGTGACCGGGCGGCCCTGGGCCTGCTCGGGGGACATGAAGGCGGGGGAGCCGATCCGGTAGCCGGTGCCGGTCAGCGCGGTGGCGTCGGCGGCCCGGGCGATGCCGAAGTCGATCACCCGCGGGCCGTCCCCGGCGACCAGCACATTGGCGGGCTTGAGGTCGCGGTGGACCACCTCGACGCTGTGGATCGCCTGGAGGGCCTCGGCGATGCCGCCCATCAGCAGCAGTACGGTGCGCACCGGCAGGGCGCCGTTCTCGCGCACCACCTGCTGCAGGGACGGGCCCGGGACGTACGCGGTGACCAGCCAGGGGGCGTCGCCGTCCAGGCCGCCGGAGTCGATCACCTGCGCGGTGTAGAGCCCGTGGATGCGCTGGGCGCTGCTGACCTCCTGGGCGAAGCGGCGGCGGAACTCGCCGTCCTCGGCGAACTCCGGGCGCACCACCTTGAGTGCCACCGGGCGCCCGCCCGGGGTGTAGGAGAGGTAGACCCGGCCCATGCCGCCGGCGCCCAGCCGGGCGAACAGCCGGTAGCCGCCGACCTCCCGGGGGTCGTCCGGGAGGAGCGGCTGGAAGACCGGAGGAAGCTTTCCGGCGTCCCGAGGCGTGTCGGCGGTCATGCGGTGATCCCCCTGGGAGAGCGGTGAGGCGGTACGGCCTCGGCGGCCGGGGCGCGTGGACGGGCGCCCGGTCGCCGGACGGCGAGCCATAACCTATCGATCCGTCAGGAGTCCGCGCACGGCGGTTCCGGATTGGTTGCAGAGCTGGAACCGAACGGGCGGCGGGCACCAACGCCCGTGGCCCCGCCCTCCCGAAGGGGAGGACGGGGCCACGGGCGTTTCGGACCGCGGGGCTTCGGCGCGTCAGAGCGCGAAGACCTCCTCGACCAGTGCCTGCTGCTCGGCGGCGTGCCGCTTGGCCGAGCCGACCGCCGGGGACGAGGCCGCCGTGCGGGCGACCCGGCGCAGCCGGGCGTCGCCGCCGGTGCGGCCGATGACGACCTGGAGGTGGTCCACCAGGTTCATCGCGATGAACGGCCAGGCGCCCTGGTTGGCCGGCTCCTCCTGCGCCCAGACGAACTGGACGTTGTCGCCGTAGCGGGCCAGCTCCTCCTGGAGCTCGGCCACCGGCAGCGGGTAGAGCCGCTCGACCCGGACGATCGCGGTGTCGGTGACGCCGCGCTCGGTGCGGGCGGCCGCCAGGTCGTAGTAGAACTTGCCGGCGGTGATGACCACCTTGCGGACCTGCGCCGGGTCGACGGTGGAGTCGCCGATGACCGGGCGGAACGAGCCGGACAGGAACTCCTCGGTCGCACTCGCCGCGGCCTTCAGACGCAGCATCGACTTCGGGGTGAAGACGACCAGCGGCTTGTGGTGCGGGTTGTGCGCCTGCCAGCGCAGCAGGTGGAAGTAGTTCGACGGCAGGGTCGGCATGGCGACCGTCATGTTGTTCTGCGCGCACAGCTGGAGGAAGCGCTCCGGGCGGGCGGACGAGTGGTCCGGGCCCTGGCCCTCGTAGCCGTGCGGCAGCAGCAGGGTGACGCCGGAGTGCTGGCCCCACTTCTGCTCGGCGGAGGCGATGTACTCGTCCACCACGGTCTGCGCGCCGTTGACGAAGTCGCCGAACTGCGCCTCCCACATGACCAGCGCGTTCGGGCGGGTCAGCGAGTAGCCGTACTCGAAGCCCATGGCCGCGTACTCCGACAGCAGGCTGTCGTAGACGGTGTAGCGGGCCTGGTCCTCGGTGAGGTACTGCAGCGGGGTGTAGTCCTCGCCGGTCTTGCGGTCGATCAGGACGGCGTGCCGCTGGCCGAAGGTGCCGCGGCGGCTGTCCTGGCCGGCCAGGCGGACCGGGTGGCCCTCCATGAGCAGCGAGCCGATGGCGAGGGTCTCGCCCATCGCCCAGTCGATGGTGTTGTCCTCGACGGAGCCGGCGCGGCGCTGGAGCTGCGGCAGCAGGCGCGGGTGGACGGTCAGCCAGTCCGGGTGGTTGACCTGGGAGGCGGCGATCCGCTTGACCATCTCCTGGGAGATGCCGGTCTGGATGGAGACCGGGAAGTCGGCGACCGGCTTGCCCGTGGTGGTGTCGGCCGGCGCCTGGGCCGCGTCGCGGACCTCGGCGAAGACCTTCTCCAGCTGGCCCTGGAAGTCCTGGAGCGCCTGCTCCGCCTCTTCCATGGTGATGTCGCCGCGACCGATCAGGCCCTCGGTGTACAGCTTGCGCACCGAGCGCTTCTTGTCGATCAGGTCGTACATCAGCGGCTGGGTGAACGACGGGTTGTCGGCCTCGTTGTGACCGCGGCGGCGGTAGCAGATGAGGTCGATCACCACGTCCTTGTGGAACTCCTGGCGGAACTCGAAGGCGAGCCGCGCGACGCGGACCACGGCCTCCGGGTCGTCGCCGTTCACGTGGAAGATCGGGGCCTCGATCATGCGCGCCACGTCGGTGCAGTACATCGAGGAGCGCGAGGACGCCGGGGCGGCGGTGAAGCCGACCTGGTTGTTCACCACGACGTGCACGGTGCCGCCGGTGCGGTAGCCGCGCAGCTGCGACATGTTCAGGGTCTCCGCGACGACGCCCTGGCCGGCGAAGGCCGCGTCGCCGTGGATCTGGATCGGCAGCACCGGGAAGGTGGTGCCGCCCTGGTCCAGGATGTCCTGCTTGGCGCGGGCGATGCCCTCGACGACCGGGTCGACCGTCTCCAGGTGGGAGGGGTTCGCGGCGAGCGAGACCTTGATGGTCTCGCCGTCCAGGCCGGTGAAGGTGCCCTCGGAGCCCAGGTGGTACTTGACGTCACCGGAGCCGTGCATCGACTTCGGGTCGAGGTTGCCCTCGAACTCGCCGAAGATCTTGCCGTACGGCTTGCCGACGATGTTGGCGAGCACGTTCAGGCGGCCGCGGTGGGCCATGCCGATGACGGCCTCGTCGAGGCGGTGCTCGGCGGCGGCGTCGATGGTCGCGTCCAGCAGCGCGATCAGCGACTCACCGCCCTCCAGCGAGAAGCGCTTCTGCCCGACGTACTTGGTCTGCAGGAAGGTCTCGAAGGCCTCCGCAGAGTTCAGCCGGCGCAGGATCCGCAGCTGCTCCTCGCGCTCGGGCTTCGCGTACGGCTTCTCCAGGCGCTCCTGCAGCCACTTGCGCTGCTTCGGGTCCTGGATGTGCATGTACTCGATGCCGACGGTGCGGCAGTAGGTGTTGCGCAGCAGGCCGAGGATGTCGCGGAGCTTCATCATCTTCTGGCTGCCGAAACCGCCGACCGCGAACTCGCGCTCCAGGTCCCACAGGGTGAGGCCGTGGGTGGTGACGTCCAGGTCGGGGTGCTTGCGCTGCTTGTACTCCAGCGGGTCGGTGTCGGCCATCAGGTGGCCGCGGACCCGGTAGGAGTGGATCAGCTCCATGACGCGGGCGGTCTTGTTGACCTCGTCGTCGTGGGTGGTGGCGACGTCGGTCGCCCAGCGGACCGGCTCGTACGGGATCCGCAGCGACTCGAAGATCTCGTCGTAGAAGCCGTTCTCGCCGAGCAGCAGGCGGTGGATCTCGCGCAGGAACTCGCCGGACGCCGCGCCCTGGATGACGCGGTGGTCGTAGGTCGAGGTCAGCGTCATGATCTTGGAGACGCCCAGGCGGGACAGGGTCTCCGGGGCGGAGCCCTGGAACTCGGCCGGGTACTCCATGGCGCCGACGCCGACGATGGTGCCCTGGTTCTGCATCAGGCGCGGCACGGAGTGCACGGTGCCGATGCCGCCGGGGTTGGTCAGCGAGACCGTGACGCCGGTGAAGTCGTCCATGGTCAGCTTGTTGGCGCGGGCCCGGCGGACGATGTCCTCGTAGGCCTGCCAGAAGCCGAAGAAGTCGAGCGTCTCGGCCTTCTTGATGGCCGCGACGACCAGCTGGCGGTCGCCGTTCGGCTTGACCAGGTCGATGGCCAGACCGAGGTTGACGTGCTCCGGCTTGACCAGGAAGGCCTTGCCGTTCTCCACCTTGTAGCTGTAGTTCATGCCCGGGGCGGCCTTGATGGCCTGGACCAGGGCGTAGCCGATCAGGTGGGTGAACGAGACCTTGCCGCCGCGGGCGCGCTGCAGGTGGTTGTTGATGACGATGCGGTTGTCGATCAACAGCTTCGCCGGCACGGCGCGGACCGAGGTCGCGGTCGGCACCTCCAGCGAGGCGTCCATGTTGGTGGCGACGGCCTTCGCCGGGCCGCGCAGCTGGATCAGCTCGGGGCCGGCGGTCGCGGCGGCCGCGGCCGGCGCCGGGGCGGCGGCCTTGGGAGC
>NZ_JBHXTL010000181.1:0-15142 GCF_042677365.1 Kitasatospora sp. NPDC127116 | reverse complement strand
GAGTAGCGGTTCCCGGCCGCCCCGGCCTCGGCGCGGTGGTGCTGGACGCGGGTCATGTCGACCTCGGTGTCCAGGTGCACCGGGCGCTGCCGGGCGGCGTGCTCCAGGAAGTAGAGGGTGTGCCGCCGGCGGCGCTCGGGGTGCGGGCGGGCGGCGGTCACCGGTCGACCGCCAGCCGGTAGATCTCCTCCAGGCTGCGGGCCTCCATCACCCGTCCGACCGGCAGCGGGCGGCCGGTGCTCCGCTCCAGCGCGGTGACCAGCTTGAGCAGGTAGAGGGAGTCCCACTCGGGGATCCGGTCGAGGTCGGCGGCGATGTCCCCGTCCGCCAGCGGGATGCCCAGTTCCTCGCGGACCAGGCGGGCGAACTCGTCGACGGTCTGCATCATGCGTCCAATCGGTGACGGAGTGTCACATCTTCTCCAGGGCGAAGCCCGCCTTGATCCACTTGCTGGACTCCACGGCCACCGCGAGGGCCTTCTCGCCGCGGGACATCTGCCCCAGCAGCCGCTCCAGCTGGAGGAAGGGCAGCGCGTTGCCGTTGTTGCCGGTGTCCGCGACGCAGGACACCTCGGTGGCACCGGGCACGTCGAGCTGCTCGTGGATGCGGCGGGTCATCCGGCCGGAGAGCTGCGGGGGCAGCAGGTAGTCGAGCTCCTCGGCGGACCAGTCCAGGTCGTCGAGCAGCTCCCAGAGGATCTCCACCGCCATCACCGGGACGAACTCCTCGATGGCCTTGTAGTCCTCCCGGACGGCCTGCCGGTCGTCGTACCGGTCGGCCAGGCCGAACCAGTCGATGACCTGGCCGGGTTCCCGGCCGAGGCCGGTGAACCGGTTGAGCACCCGGCGCAGCGCCACCGCCTCGCCCCTGGGCTCGGCGGTGAGCACCGCGGCGCCGGCGCCGTCGCCGAAGAGCACGTAGTTGACCAGGTCGCTCGGCGCCGCGCCGGCCAGGTCCCGGTCGAGGTCGAGGTGCTTGCTGCAGACGTCGCCGCCGATCACCAGGCCGGCCCGGTGGCCCTCGCCGACGATCAGGGTCCGGCCGAGCCCGAGCGCCTGGACGGCACCGGCGCAGCCGGACTGGAGCTGGTACGTGGGCACCTGGTCCAGGCCGAGCTGGTCGGCGATGTGGTTGACGGTGGCGGGCATCAGGTGGTCCGGGGTCGCGGTGCCGAGCACCACGAAACCGATCTCCGCCGGGTCGATCCCGGCGGCGGCGACGGCCCGGGCGCCGGCCTGGGCGCACAGGTCGGCGAGCGACCAGCGCACCGTGCCGGTGGCGAGGTCGCGGGCGAAGTGGCGGGTGCGGGTGCCGATGAAGAGGTCGATCCACTCCTCGTTGACCCCCAGCACCTTGGCGAGCGCGGCGTTGTCGACCGGGTCGCCGGGCAGGGCGGTCCCGACCGAGGCGAGGTACGCCTGGACGGGATCGCGCTCGGGTGGCGGCTGCATGGTGTGCGGTCCTTTCTGCGGGACGGGTTCAGGCGGCGGCGGTGTGCCGTTCGCCCAGGAAGCCGATGAGGTCGCCGACCGAGGACAGCCGGGGCAACAGGTCCTCCACGCTCAGCGGTTCGAGGCCGGTCAGCCGCTCCTCGATGCGCTTCTTGAGCTCCATGACCATCACCGAGTCGAAGCCGAGGTCCTCGAAGAGCCGTGCGTGCGGGGTGATCTCCTCGGGCGCGTAGCTGCCCACCTGCGCCACGGCGGCCAGGACGGCGCCGGCCACGGGGTCCGGGGCCCGGAGGCCCGGGTCGGACCCGGCCGGCCGCGGGTCGGCGGCGGACGGGACGGTCGCGGACGGGTCGGAGGCGGACGGGTCGGAGGCGGACGGAACGGACGTGGACCGAACGGGCGGGCGGGCCCAGAACCGGCGGTCGTCGGCGAAGGCGTACGGGGCCAGCCGGTGCGCCCTGCGGTCCTCCTCGGCGTACACCGCGTGCCAGTCCGGGTCGGCCCCGCCGCGGAACAGCTCGGCGACGGCCTCGGCCAGCTCCCGCCCGCCGGCCTGCTCGCCCGGCACCGGCAGGACGCCGCGCGGGCCCGCCCCGGCGGGGGCACCGCCCAGCCGGCGGGCCATCGGGACGAGCACCGGCCGCGGGCCGACCTCCAGCAGGTGGGTCGGCGCCTCCGCGAGCAACTGCCGTGCGGCGTCCGCGAACAGCACCGGAGCGCCGATGTGCTCGACCCAGTAGGCCGCGTCCATCGGCTCGGCCTCCAGCAGCCTGCCGCGCAGCGTGGAGTACACCGGCAGGGCCGGGACGCTCCCGCCGGCCTCCTCCGCGACCGCGGCGAAGCGTTCCAGCACGGGCTCCATCAACGGCGAGTGGAAGGCGTGCGAGACCTCCAGGCGGCGCGAGCGCACCCCGGCGCGGGTCAGCTCCTCCTCGATCCGGGCCAGCGCCGCGAGGTCTCCGGAGAGCACGGTGGCCGTGGGCCCGTTGACGGCGGCGATCCCGATCAGCGGTTCGCCGGCGATCCGCTCGGCCAGGACGGCGGCCTCCGCGCGCACCGCCAGCATCCCGCCGCCCGCGGGGAGTTCCTGCATCAGCCGGCCGCGCGCCGAGACCAGCCGGGCCGCCTGCTCCAGCGGCAGCGCGTCGGCGAGCACCGCGGCCGCGTACTCGCCGATGCTGTGGCCGAGCAGCATCCCGGGGCGCACCCCGAGTTCGGTCAGGGTGGCGGCCAGCGCGTAGCCGACCGCGAACAGGGCCGGCTGCGCCCAGCCGGTGCGGTGGACGGCGGGGTCCGCGGCGAGCAGCAGGTCGCGCACCGAGCCCTCGGTGTGCGGCCGGAGCGCCTCGTCCGCCCGGTCGAGGTGGCGGCGGAACAGCGGGGCGTCGCGGTAGAGGCCGGCCGCCATGCCCGGGTACTGCGAGCCCTGCCCGGTGAAGAGCAGGGCCACCCGCGGGCGCCCGCCCGGCCCGCCGGTGAGGCGGGTCAGCAGGTCCTCGTCGTCGGCCGCCCGGCGCAGGACGGCCGCCAGGTCGGCGGTGTCGGTGGCCGGTACGGCGAAGCGGTGCCGGTGGCCGGTCTTGAGCCGGGTGCTGCTCCAGCCCACGGCGCCGACCGGGGTCACCCGGTGGCGCTGGAGGGCGTCGGCCTGCGCCACCAGGTTGCGGCGCAGCGCCTGCGCGGTGGGCGCGGTCAGGGTGAACACCGCCGCCCCGAGGCCGGTGGGCCGGGCGGCGGATCCGGCCGTGGGCCGGGCGGCGCCGCCGGGCGCGGACTCCAGCACCGCGTGGGCGTTGGTGCCGCCCATGCCGAAGCTGCTGAGGCCGCCGACGGTGGTTCCGGCCGCCAGCCGCAGGGGCGCCTTGAGCAGCCGCAGGCCGTACTTGGAGAGTTTCAGCGCCGGGTTCTCCCTGGCGGCGAACCGGCTGGCGGGCACCACCCGGTGGTGCAGGGAGAGCGCCACCTTGATGAGTCCGGCGATCCCGGCGGCGCCCTCGGTGTGGCCGAGGTTGCCCTTGACCGAGCCGAGGGCCAGCGGCTTGCCGGTGCGGTCGGCGTGCAGGTCGCCGAGCGCCTTGACCTCGATCATGTCGCCGAGCACGGTGCCGGTGCCGTGGCCCTCGGTGAAGGCGACGTCGGACGGCTCGACCCCGGCCCGGCGGTAGGCGGAGGCCAGCACCTCCTGCTGCGACCAGCGGTTGGGCGCGGTGAGGCCGTTGCTGCGCCCGTCCTGGTTGACGGCGGTGCCGCGGATCACCGCGTACACCGGCTGCCCGTCGGCGATCGCGTCCTCGAGGCGGCGCAGCACCACCGCGCCGACGCCCTCGCCGCGGCCGATGCCGTCGGCGTCGGCACTGAAGGGCTTGCAGCGGCCGTCGGGCGCGGAGAGCCCGGCCTGGGTGTAGAAGATGCCGAGGGCCGGCGTGAGGGCGATGTTCACCCCGGCCGCGACGGCGGTGTCGCACTCCCCCGCGAGCAGGGCGTTGCACGCCAGGTGGACGGCGACCAGCGAGGAGGAGCAGGCCGTGTCCACGGCGAGGCTCGGGCCCTTGAGGTCGAGGTGGTAGGAGATCCGGTTGGCGGTCATGCAGTAGCCGTTGCCGGATCCGACCTGCGCGGTGACCCGCGCGTAGTCGGTGAGGTGGAGGTGGGCCCACTCGTTGCCCATGATGCCGACGAAGACCCCGGTGTCGGTCCCGGCCAGGCTCTGCGGCGCGATTCCGGCGTCCTCGACCGCGCGCCAGGCGCACTGCAGGACCAGCCGCTGCTGGGGGTCCATCGCGGCGGCCTCGCGCGGCGAGATCGCGAAGAACTCGTGGTCGAAGGCGTCCGGGTCGGTGATGAAGCCGCCGCTGGTGGTGTTGGAGTGCCCCTCGGCGCCTTCGGGCGAGTAGAAGTCGTCGGCGTTCCACCGCTGTTCGGGCACCCGTCCGACGCCGTCACCGGAGCGCATCAGCAGGTCCCAGTACGCGGCGGGGTCCGGTGCGCCGGGGAAGCGGCAGTCGATGCCGACGATGGCGACGGGCTGCATCATGCCTCTCCCACGGTGGCGCGCAGCTCCTCCACCAGGTATCCGGCGAGCGCGTCGACGGTCGGGTAGTCCCAGGCCACGGTGGGCTCCAGGACGAGGTCGAAGTCCTCCTCGATGTCGCCGCACAGGCTCAGCGCGGCGACCGAGTCCAGGCCGTACTCGGCGAGCGGGACGCCGGGGGCGATCTCGTCGGCCGGGCGCTTCAGGTAGAGGGAGATCCGGTCGGCGAGCCAGCC
The DNA here is from genome assembly GCF_042677365.1 of Kitasatospora sp. NPDC127116. Classification (NCBI taxonomy): domain Bacteria; kingdom Bacillati; phylum Actinomycetota; class Actinomycetes; order Kitasatosporales; family Streptomycetaceae; genus Kitasatospora; species Kitasatospora sp. NPDC127116. The sequence goes on along the minus strand of NZ_JBHXTL010000181.1, from coordinate 10,424 downwards.
GGTCAGGGTCTCGACGGTGTGCTCGCCGAGGGTGGCCGGAAGGCCGGTGGTGGGGACGGTCATGAGGTGCTCCTCGCTGCGTGGGAAAGGACGGGGCGGCCGGTCAGCCGGCCAGCGGGGTGTCGTAGAGGTCGTAGCCGCGGCGCTCGTGGAAGCGGCGCAGCAGTTCCTGGTGGACCTTCTCCTCGCAGCCGGCCGGCAGGTCGGCCGGGCGGCGGCCGAGGCGCCGGGCGAGCCGGTGCAGGGCGGCCGCGGCCCAGGAGGGGTCGGCGAGGAAGGGGTCGGTGCCGTCGGCCCGGGCCGCGCGCCGGACGCCGAGGACGGCGGCCGCGGCGAGGACCACCGCGTAGCGGTCGGCCAGGGCGAAGGCGCCGGGGCCGGCCAGGGCGGTGCGGTCCTGGGGGGCGAGGGCGAGGCTGTCCTGCTGGATCCGCCGCAGCTCGTCCACCATGGCGAGCGCGAGGGTCCGCAGGGCCCGCTCCTCGGGCGCCGTGTCGGGCCGGTCGTCGCGGGAGGCGACCAGCGAGGCGCTGAGGCTGTCCCGTCCGGCGGCGAGGGTGAGCCGGTCGAAGGGGATCCCGGGCAGGTCCGTGCGGGTCTCGAAGAGCGCCGCGGGCGCCTCGTCGCCGGTGAACCAGGCCCGCCGGGCGAGCCTGGCCAGCTGCGGGACGACGGTGGCCTGGCAGGCCGCCGAGCCGGCGTGGCCGAGGCTGAGCACCGGGAGGTCGCGCAGGTGCTTCTGGAAGGCGCCGAACTCGCCGTCGCGGAGGTAGAACCGGGCGCCGAGCACGATCGACAGGTCGTGCATGACCTCCGTCAGCACCTTGGGCACCAGGTACTTGACGACGGCGGCGGACACGCTGGTCTCCTCCGGCAGGAGGTGCACGGCGCGGGTTCCGACCAGCGAGAGGCTGTCGCAGACCAGCAGGTCCAGGAAGGCGCCGGTGAGGGTGGAGCGGGCGTGCGGGATCTCCGCCACGGGGCGCCGGTAGAGGCGCCGGCCCAGGGCGAACCCGACGACGGTGCGCAGGCCGGTGTCGGCGGCTCCGAGCGCCATCCCGGGCAGGACGCTGCGGGTGATCTGGAAGGAGCGCAGCGCCAGTTCCGCGCCCTGGCCCTGCTCGCCGACCAGGGTGGCGGCCGGGACGGGGCAGTCGTCGAAGTCCAGGCCGGAGATCCGGCAGCCGCGCACCCCGGCGGTGGGGTGGCGGGGCAGGGTGGCGAAGCGGGCCGGGTCGAGCTGGTCGCGCTCCGCCAGCAGGACCGAGTGGCTGCGGGCGCCGGGCGCGTCGTCGGTGCGGGCGAACAGCGCGAAGGCGGCGGCCCGGTCGGCGTTGTTGATGACCTGTTTGCGGCCGTGCAGCCGGTAGCCGCCGGGCTCGGGCCGGGCCCGGAAGTCGTTGCGCAGGAAGTCGTTGCCGTGCGCCAGCTCGTGGTAGGCGACCGAGACCTTGGCGCCGCCGAGCAGCAGCTCGGCCAGCCGGGCGCGCTGCTGCGCGCTGCCCGCGGTCCAGACGTTGACGGCCGCCATGAACGAGGTGACGCCGTAGCCGAGGCCGAGTGCGACGTCGCGCCGGAAGACCGGCCGCAGGGTGCGGGCCAGGGTGTCGATCCGGGTGAGCCGCCCGCCGAGTTCGGCGGGGACGAATTCGGCGGTCAGGCGGAGGTCGTCCAGCAGTTGTTCGCCGGCCCCGGACAGCTCGCCGGCCTCGTCGGCGGCCAGCAGCCGTTCGGTGCCGACCGGGTTGGCCGGGTCGCCCGGGTCGCCGAAGCGGCGTTCGAGTTCGGCGACCCGGTCCCGGGCCGCGGTCTCCTGGGCCCCCTCCCGGGGGCGGTCGGCGGGGGCCTCCGGACGGGGGAGTCCGGGGGCCGCGGAATCGGTCAGCATGGCGCCCCCTCGGCAGGACGGTCGTCGGTGGGTGCGGGGCGGTGCAGCCGCAGCGGGAGCAGGGAGTGCAGCTCGCCGGCCGCCCGGGTGTCGCGCAGCCGTGCCAGCAGCGCGGGGTAGGCCTCCGGCCGGGGGCCGTCCTGCTCGCCGAGCCGGACCAGCAGCCGGTCCAGGGCGGGCCACAGCCAGACGCCGTCGCGCCAGAGCGCGCCGGTGCGTCCCCGGGCGGCGGCCCGGTGGTTGTGCGCCCACAGGCCCAGGCAGGCGGCGCCCGCCAGGCAGAGGCTGTAGCGCCGGGCGACCTCGAAGGCGGCGGTCGGCACGTCGGAGACCGGGGAGCGGTGGGCGGCCATCTCGGCGTGGACGCGGCCGGTCGCGGCGAGCAGCCGTTCGGCGGCCTCCAGGGCGCCGTCGAGCGCGGAGCCGTGCCCGGCCTCGGCGCGCAGGGCGGCCACGGAGGCCGGCAGCGACGCGACGATGCCGCTGCCGCCCTTGGCGACCAGGGAGAGCCGGGACGGGTCCAGGGCCGGCAGCGGCGCGGCCAGGTCGAAGGCGGTGGCGGCCCCGGCGGTGTCCCCGGTGCCCCGTTCCCAGCCGCGGGACAGTGAACGGAACTGGTTGACCAGGGAGTTGAGGTTGACCAGGGTGTTGCCGTCGAAGAGTCCGACGATCCGGTGGTCCCGGTCGACCTTCTGGAACATGCCGCCGGCGTGCTCCCCCTTGAGGAAGGCGCGGGCGCCCAGCAGCCGGGTCAGTTCGGCGATGACCTGCTCGGTGCCGGTGGGCACCAGGTACTTGGTGGCGGCGGCGGCCACGCCGAGCTCGCCGGTGAGGGTGTGGACCGAACGGATCGCGACCGTCGCCAGCGCCTCGCCGACCAGCACGTCGGCGGCGGCCGAGGCGAGCACCTGACGCGCCTGCGGCAGGTCCACCAGGCGGCGGCCGTAGAGCTCCCGCCGCTCGGCGAAGTCCAGGGCCAGCGCGAGGGCGTGGTCGGCGGCGCCCAGCGACAGCGCGGCGCACATCGTCCGGGTCAGCTGGAGCGCCTTGAGCACCGTCTCCAGGCCGCCGCCCTCGGTGCCGACGAGGGCGGTGGCCGGCACCGGGGCCCGGTCGTAGGCGATGCCGCTGATGTCGGCGCCGCGGATGCCGTGGGTGCGGATCTTGTCGAGGCAGCGGTAGTGCTCCGGGCCGAGGCCGCGCTTGTCCATCAGCAGCACGCTGAACCCGCGCGGGCCGCCGGCCGGGTCGGTGCGCACGAGCGCGGACAGGACGCTGCCCCGGGTGGCGTTGTTGATCAGCCACTTCTCGCCGCTGACCAGCCAGCCCCCGGCGCCGTCCGGTTCGCCGTGCACCTCGTCGGCGAGCAGGTCGCTGCCGTGCGCCCGCTCGGTGAGGCCCAGCGACACCGGGACGCCGGCGCGGATGTCCGCGGCCAGCCGGGCGGCCTGCTCGGGGCTGCCCGACACCCAGACGCAGACGCCGCCCAGGTAGGTCTTGCCGTGGCCGATCGCCACGGTGAGGTCGCGGCGGGCGACGGTCCGCATGACCTGCATGACGGTCTCGTAGTCGGTGAGCCGGCCGCCGTGCTCGGCGGGCACGTAGTGGTCCTGGAGGCGCCAGTCCTCCAGGACCCGGCAGATGTCGGCCGGGAAGGTCTCGCTCTCGTCCAGCTCCAGGCTGCGGGCGTACGAGAACACGGTGCCGGGGGCGTCCGGGTCGCCGAGGAACTGTTCGAGCTCCTCGGCGACGCGGTACGGCGCGTGGTCCATGTCAGCCCACCGGTTCCGGGTCGCGGGTGCCGACGAGCTCGCGCACCGCCGGGTCGAGCACGGCGTGCAGCGGGGTGACGGCGCCCTCCAGGAACAGCTTGCGCATCAGGGTCCGCTGGATCTTGCCGCTGGTGGTGCGGCGGACGGTGCCCGGGCGCACCAGCAGGACGTTGCCCGCGGGCACCGCGAACTCCCGGCTGACCAGGGCCTGGACGGTGGCGGTGAGCTTCTTGAGGTCCTGGTCCGCCAGGGCGCTCGGGCGGACCTCGTGGATCACCACCAGGTGCTCCTGGCCGGTGTCGACGGCGAAGACCGCTCCGGCGCCGAAGGCCGTCGGCTCCAGGGCGCGCACCGCGTTCTCCACGTCGTACGGATAGATGTTGCGGCCGTTGATCAGGATCATCTCCTTCAGCCGGCCGGTCACGAACAGTTCGCCGCGCTCCACCGCGCCCAGGTCGCCGGTCCGCAGCCAGCGGCCGAGCTCCTCCGCGCCGGCGATCCGGGCGCCGAACACCTCCGCGTTGACCTCGGGGCGGTCCCAGTAGCCGGAGGAGACGCTGGCGCCGCGCACCCAGATCTCGCCGACCTCGCGCTCGGGGCGTTCCGCACGGGTCTGCGGGTCGACGATGCGCACCTCGAAGTCCTCGGAGCCCACGACGCCGCTGGAGGCCAGGGCCCGCGTCGGCTCCCGGAGGAACGGCCCCTCCAGCCGGCCCGCCTCCAGGCCCGCGGCGTCCACCTCGCGCAGCACCGCCGGCCGGCCGTGCCGCTTGCCGGAGACCAGCAGCGTGGTCTCGGCCATGCCGTAGCAGGGGAAGAACGTGTCGGCCCGGAAGCCGTACGGCCCGAAGCGCTCGGCGAAGGCCCGCAGGGTGTCGGCCCGGACCGGCTCCGCGCCGTTGCAGGCGACCTGCCAGCTGGACAGGTCGATGCCCTCCAGGTGGGCGTCGGTCACCCGCCGCAGGCAGAGGTCGTAGGCGAAGTTGGGGGCGGCGGAGATGGTCACCCGGTGCTCGCCGATCAGTTCCAGCCAGCGCACCGGACGGCGCAGGAAGGAGGTCGGGGACATCAGCACCGCGCTGGTGCCCAGCCACAGCGGCTGGAGCACGTGCCCGATCAGGCCCATGTCGTGGTAGAAGGGCAGCCAGCCGCCCAGCACGGTGTCCGGGCCGCTGCCGGTGGAGCGCTGGATGGCGGCCTCGTTGGCCAGCAGGTTGGCGTGCGAGACCATCACGCCCTTGGGCTCGCTGGTCGAGCCGGAGGTGTACTGGAGGAAGGCCAGGTCCTCGGGGCGCAGCCCCGGGTCGCGCCAGGCGGCGGCGTCGCCCACCGGCCCGTCCGTGGCGAGGCAGAGCACGTCGGAGAAGCCCTCGTCCGCCAGCCACGCCCCGACGTCCGGCGCGTGCTTGCCGATGGTCAGCACGGCGCCGACCCGGGCGTCCCGGACGATCCCGGACACCCGCTGGAAGTGCTGGCCCTGCTCCGTGGGCAGGGGCGCCGGGACGGCCACCGCGCCCGCGTACAGGCAGCCGACGAACGCCGTCAGGAACTCCAGTCCCGACGGGTACAGCAGCAGCACCTGCCGGCCGGTCATCCCCCGGTCCTGCAGCCAGGCCGCCAGCTCCTTCGCCGACCGGTCCAGGCCCGCGTACGTGAGCCGTTCCGGTTCCACCCCCCGCACCCCGTTCTCCAGGAACAGGTAGGCGTCCGCATCCCCACGCTCTGCCGCCCGCGCGAGCACCAGCTCCGCGAACGATCGGAAACCCGCCACCGTCAATCCCCCTCGTTCGGTCGACACGTCCGGACCGATCATCAGTTCGAGCACTAAAGCCGCCGTTGCGCTACACGCGCCTGCGCAGGCCCTCCAGTTGGGCCCACAGCTCCTGCTCCCGCTCCGACAGCGGGACCCCGCGCAGCAGGCGCTCGGGGTGGTCCGCCGGCGGTTCCTCCAACGGCGCGGGCGCCGGCTCCCGGCCGACGGTCAGGTGGTACTCGACCGTGACCGCCCCGAACATCGCGCCCAGGTTGGCCAGCGCCCGGACCCAGCCGGCGGCCCACCGCCGCAGCGCCGCACGCCGCCGCTCCCCCGGCCCCACCGCTACGCCCCCCGGTCCGGGGCCCGGTCGAAGTCCGCGGTCAGGGCGACGTGCCCCGGCACCTCGGGCAGGACCTCCAGGTCGTGCCGGAAGGACACCTCCCCGGCCGCGTCCTCACCGGTCGGCACGAAACCCAGCGACGGGTAGAGCCCGCGCACCTTGCCGTTCTTGGCGGTGGGCCGGAAGCGGGCGTGCACGGCCGGCGCCCCGGCCCGCCGGGCGCGCTCCAGCACGGCGGCCAGCGCGGCCTGTTCGATGCCCCGGGCGAAGACCCGGCAGCTCAGCAGGGCGTTGTCGATGTGCCAGCCGTCCTGGGCCGTGCGCACCAGGACCAGGCCCACCAGCCCGTTGTCGCCGAACCGGTCGGTGGCGCGGACCGCGAGCACCAGGTGCTCCGCCGCGTCCATCCGGGCCCGGACGTCGGCCGCCTGGAGCCGCTCGGTGGTGAGGTTGAACTGGTTGGTGCGCAGGGTGATCTGGGAGGCCCTGGCCACCTCGTGCTCCCGCACCGGCGAGAGCGAGACCCGCACGTCGAGCCGGGCCAGGTAGTCCTCCATCGAGCCGGCGTCGTCCAGCAGGTCCTGCCGGGCGGCCTCGGAGCGGTACTGGTCCGCGCGGACCCGGTCCTCCGCGGTGAGCGCGGCCACGTCGAACCAGCCGTCCGCGAGCAGCCGCTCCACGTGCAGCGCCGGCTCCTCGTCCAGCCGGACGACGGCCACCTGGGGCAGGCTGCTCGCGACCAGCCCGCACTCGAACGGCGAGTCGTCGACGAAGACGAAGCTGTCCACGCCCAGGTTGAGCCGGCGCGCGATGTCCAGCAGATTGCCGTCCTTGGGCTCCCAGTTGGCGTTCACCCGGACGAAGTCGCCCTCCCGGAGCACCATGTCGGGGTGGTCGCGCAGCACCCCCAGCACCGCCTCCTGGTCGTTCTTGCTGGACACCGCCAACAGGACGCCCTGGGCCCCTATTTGGGCCACCACCCGCTGGAAGCGGCCGAACGCCTCGCCCCGGTAGGTGGTGGCCGCGGCGATGCCCTCCGGACCGTCGTCGCCCAGGATGCCGTCCCACAGGGTGTTGTCGAGGTCGACCACCAGCACCTTCCTGGCCCGGCCGCGCAGGCCGCGCACCAGGTGGCCGACCTCGCGGGCGTACGCCGCGAGCAGCTCCTCGCCGAGCTGCGCCTTGGCGTAGGCGGCCAGCCGGGGCTCGTTCACCGGTCCGCCCGCGGCGACCAGCGGGTCCAGGTCGACCACGCGCACCCGCTCGTGGTCCAGGGCGATCCGCAGCAGCCCGGCGTTGAACTCCCGCCACGCGATGCCGATCCGCGCCCGTGAGCGCGCGTCGACCAGCTGACGGGTGTGGACGGGCAGCAGCGGCACCGTGTTGAGCACCAGGGTGCCGGTGCCGTGCCCGACGTAGCGGGCGGCCAGCGCGGTCAGCAGGCGCAGCTTGGCCGCGACCGCGTCCTCCAGGTCCTCCGCCCGCCAGGGGTGCGGCAGTTCGTCGAACACCAGCTGGGCGTCCAGCACGCACAGGGCGAGGTCCACGCCCGCCGCGTACAGCTCGCTGCCGGTGTCCTGCAGGTCCCGCAGCCAGGAGCCGTAGTCGGCGGTCGTCGCCTTCGCCACGAAGCCGTGGCGGGCGAGCTCGGCGGTGAGCGGGGCGGTGAGGGCGCCGAGCGTGGAGTGGCCGGTGACGGCCACGCCGACCGCCTCCAGCCCTTCGTGGCGGGCCAGCACCTCGGCCGGGTCGAGCCGGGCCAGCAACTGCCCGGCCCGGGCCAGGTCCCGCCCGGGCGTCCCGGCCGGCGCGCCCGCCGCCAGCTCGGCCAGCAGCCCGGGCACCTGCGGGTACTCCTCGGCCAGCCGCCCCTCGCCGTGCAGGGCGCGCAGCCGGTCCAGCGGCCCGGTCCGCTCGCCGGTGGCCGTGTTCACAACCGCGGTCACGGTCTCTCCTTCGCTGCCTCTGATGGACGCGCCGAGCCTGCGCGGACCCTCTTAAGGCGTCCTTGCGCGCGGGCCGGGAGCGCTTCGCAAGGAGGGCTTTAGCCGGTCCGCGAAGGGTGGCGGCCGAGACCGTGCCTCCGGATCCACCCACACGCGAGGAGCAAGCCATGACAGATACGGCCGGATCCAGGCCGGTGAGCACCCAGGTGTGCATCGTCGGCGCCGGTCCCGCCGGGCTGACGCTGGCGCTGGAGCTGGCCCGCCGGTCGGTGTCGGTCACCGTGGTGGAGCAGAGCGCCCACTTCGACCGCTCGTTCCGGGGCGAGTCGATCTCGCCGGACTCGGTGTGGCTGCTGGAGCGGCTCGGCATCCTGGACAAGGTCAGGGACAGCACCCTGGAGACCCGCCGGATGGAGATCCTCGACGGCGGCCGACCGGTGCTGAAGGCCGAGTTCGCGGCCTTCGACCAGCCCTGCCCGTTCCCGATGGAGCTGCCGCAGCCCCCGCTGCTGACCGCGCTGGCCGACGAGGCCGCCGCGCTGCCGGGCTTCACCCTGCTGCGCCGGACCACCGCGGTGGAACTGCTGCGGGACGGCACGGCGGTGACCGGCGTCCGGGTCCGCGGCCCCGAGGGCGAGTCCGAGGTCCACGCGGCGCTGACGGTGGCGGCCGACGGCCGCTTCAGCAAGGTCCGCGAGATGGCGGGGCTGCCGTACGAGAAGATCCCGCTGGAACGGGACTTCGTCTGGTTCAAGGTGCCGCAGCCCGAGGCCTGGGACCCGCACACCTACCGGGTCCGCATCCAGGGCGACCGCCACGGACTGTTCATCCCGACCGTGCCCGACCTGGTGCGGGTGGGCTTCAACATCCCCAAGGGCGGCCTGCGCGAGATGCGCAGGCAGGGCATCGAGTCGCTGTACGCCCGGGTCGACGAGCTCGCCCCGGAGGTCTCCGCCGGAGTGCGGGAGTCCGTCACCAGCTGGTCGGACACCTCCATGCTGGACATCTTCACCACCGTGGTGCCGCACTGGTCGCAGCCCGGCCTGGTGCTGGTGGGCGACGCCGCGCACACCCTGACCCCGGTGCTGGGACAGGGCGTCAACCACGCGATCGCCGACGCGGTGGTCCTGGCGCCGCTGGTCGCCGAGGCGTTGGCCGGCGACGGCGGACCGGGCGCCCTGCACGCCGCCTGCCGCCGGTTCCAGCACGTGCGGGAGGGGCACGTGGCCCGCTCCCGCGGCCTCCAGATGCGCCAGGAGCGGGCGTTCGCGCTGAGCGATCCCGTCCCGGTGGCGCTGCGCCGGCTGGCCTACCGCCTGGTGAGCTCCAACAGCCTCCTCAAGCGCAGGATCGTCGCCGGCATCTACTACCCGCTCCAGGACGCGCACCGGAGCGGACGCGCCGTCCTGCCCGTGGCCCCCCACCGCACGGGCTCCGTGAGCTGACCGACAACCACAGATTCGGAGAGGAACCACCGATGACCGCACAGCCCGACGCAGCACCCGCCCCGGAGGCCCAGGAGGTGCCGGACTACCCGTTCGAGCGCCCGTCCGCGATGCAGGCCTGCCCGTTCTACGGCCACCTCCGGGAGAACCGGCCGGTGGCCGAGGTGCGCATGCCCAGCGGCGACCACGCGTACCTGGTCACCCGGTACGACGACGTGCGCACCGTGTTCTCGGACCCGCGCTTCAGCCGGGCCGCCACCCTGGAGGACGGTGCGCCCCGGCTCGCGGCGGCGCCGCAGAAGTTCAAGAGCCTGCTGAACATGGACCCGCCGGAGCACACCCGGGTGCGCAAGCTGGTCTCCCGGGAGTTCACCGTCCGCCGGGTGGCCGCCCTGCGGCCCCGGATCCAGGAGCACACCGACGCCCTGCTGGACGCCATGGCCGCGAGCGAGGGGCCGGTGGACCTCATCCCGGCGCTCGCCTTCCCGCTGCCGGTGACCGTGATCTGCGAGCTGCTCGGGGTGCCGTTCGAGGACCGGGAGAAGTTCTCCGCCTGGTCCAGCGCCTTCCTGGCGACCACCTCGCGGACCAAGGAGGAGATGCTGGAGGCCCAGGTCGGCCTGTTCACCTACCTCTCCGAGCTGGTCGAGGCCAAGCGGCAGCAGCCGGACGACGGCCTGCTGTCCGCCCTGGTCTCCATCCACGACGAGGACGGCGACCGGCTCAGCCACGAGGAGCTGATCTTCCTCGGGATCAGCCTGCTGGTGGCCGGCCACGAGACCACGGTCAACCAGATCGCCAACAGCGTGGTCGCGCTGCTCACCAACCCGGAGCGGCTGGCCGAACTGCAGGCGAACCCGGAGCTGATCGACGCCGCGGTGGAGGAGCTGCTGCGCGCCTACCCGCCGGGCGACGAGGGGCTGCTGCGGATCACCACCGAGGAGCTCGAACTGGGCGGCGTGGTGATCCCCAAGGGCTCCGCGGTGCTGCCCGGCCTGGCCTCCGCCAACCGCGACCGCCGCCAGTACACCGACCCGGACGAGCTCGACTTCCACCGGCCGAGCAACCCGCACTTCGCGTTCAGCCACGGCACCCACTACTGCATCGGCGCGGGCCTGGCCCGGCTGGAGCTCCAGATCGCGATCGGCTCGCTGTTCCAGCGCTTCCCCACCCTGAAGCTGGCCGTGGCCCCGGAGGACCTGCCGCGCCCCTCGGGCATGCTGGTGCACGGCATCAGCGCGCTGCCCGTGGTGTGGTGACCCCGGCGCGTCCCCGCC